>CAYRVM010000018.1:0-6300 GCA_964427575.1 uncultured Oscillospiraceae bacterium
CTCTCAACTAACACTAATCTTGAATTTCTCTTTTGTAATGATTCAAGTTCCTTTGTTACTTCAGCATCCGTGATTTTGTGTGTAATTTTTTTTACTTCTACTCCCTTATAATCCTTTACTTCGAAACTAGGAGCAACTGTTACTGTAACAGCTATAATCAGTTCTTTTTCCTTGTCAAAATTTTCAAAATTAACAGAAGGTCTATCAACTGGTTCAAGTTCCAATGATTTTACTGCTTCTTTGTATGAATGGGAAAAAAGGATTTCAATTCCCTCTTCTAAGAAAACACCTTCTCCGTATTTAGTTTCTATTAATTTCTTAGGTGCCTTGCCTTTTCTGAAACCATCTATTGGGTATTTTACTCTATCCTTTAAATACGCTTCACCAATTGATTTTTCCAATTCATCCTTGGAAAACTCCATTGTAAATTTAACTTCATTTTTTTCTCTGCCTGTAAAAGTAGCTTTCATATTGTTTATTCCTCCAAATTTTATCTATTAATTAATTGCTTTCCTTAAGCATTCTTAATCCTCTTGCATATTTGCTTTTATTTTCCGGTATTAGTTGGTATTTGGCCGATAGCAAATCTCCTATTTCTCTTAATGATTCTTCACTACCTGAAAATAGTTCAATTTCAAGTTCACATATTGGCTCACTTCCATTGTCGGTTATAATTTCGCCAATATCTATTGCAACTTCGCAAATACATTTCCCTGTATCAATTCTCATCTTTCTTCTTGAGAACCAGTTTTCTAAGACATTAACCAAGTCCTTGCCATCAAGTATTGCAAGCATTCGTTTGCCATCTTCGCTTTCTTTGAAAATGGTTGGATCAGGCGCAATAAAGCATGCTTCATCGATTACTGGTACGTTAATCTCTCCTCGTGTATGGAGACCTTCATTGCTTTCTCCGTTCCATTTTAGTGAAGCTACAACTCGATTGCCTTCTTTTCTAACTCTAAATGCAATGTCTTTTGCGGCAAGTGCTTTATCTTCTGTATCAAAGTATGCTGCCTTCATATAAACATTCTTTTTTGAATTTTCTTCAGCTAAAGAATTTAGATAATCATCTTCCCAAATTAAATCGCTAGTTTCTTTATCCTTTATTGAATATTTCATTTCAATTTCCATATTATTTAATCCTTTTATACCAATATTCTTAAAAACATGACCTTGCTAATATTAACACTATTTCGCCCTTCTTTCAACCATTGTTTTACTAATAGAAAAGAGTAGTCTGATATTATAAAATTTTTGTTTAAAAGAGTTATAATATGGTATAAAATATAAAATAATAAAAGAAGCATATTGCTCTTTTAAATAGTTTAGCTTAAAACATATTACTAATTGATATGTTTAATTTTTAAAAATGGAGGTAATTACATGAATTTAGGTGGATCAAAAACAGAAGCTAATTTAAAATCAGCATTTGCTGGTGAATCACAGGCACGAAATAAATACACATATTTCGCTTCAGTCGCAAAAAAAGAAGGTTATGAGCAAATAGCTTCAATATTTGAAGAAACAGCTGGTAACGAAATGGAACATGCCAAACTTTGGTTTAAATATTTACAAGGTATTGGAACTACTCAAGAAAATTTAGCAGCCGCAGCAGCTGGCGAACATTATGAATGGACTGAAATGTATGATACTTTTGCAAAAGAAGCAAGAGCAGAAGGCTTTTTAGAAATCGCCGTAGCATTTGAAAATATCCTTAAAGTAGAAAGAGCTCATGAAGGCAGATATTTAGATTTATTAAAGAATGCTAAAGAAAATAGAGCTTTTGCTAAACCAGAAGTTATTATCTGGAAATGCAGAAATTGCGGAGCACTTATTGAAGGTAAAGAAGCACCTGAACTTTGCCCAGCTTGCAAGCATCCTAAAGCTTATTTCGAAGTTAGAGCAACTAACTGGTAGAATAATAATTAATTAATTTTAAAGCAGCATAGAAATATGCTGCTTTTTTATGTTACAATCTAAAACGGTAGGAAATTGAAGTATTTATAAAAGCATATTTTTTGCCAGAAGGAGTTCGACTTTATGGGAGAAATTAAAATTGGTAAATACAAAATCCAAAAGGATTTTTTTATTTTTTTAGTAATAAGTATTTTACTTGGAATAGTTTCAGCTGTTGAGAGCACGTCCATGGCTAATAGGCTTTTCGAAGATCTAAATTTTACTATAATGCAAAGGTCTTTATTGGAAACGCCAAGGGAACTTCCTGGATTATTGACAGTAGTAATAATTGGTATGCTAAATGGTTTTTCAGACATTCGTATAGCAGCGATTGCTAACATAGTAGGAGGTATTGGGCTATTATTTTTCGGCCTTGTACCTGCCACTTTTTCATATGTATTATTAAGTTTGGTTCTATATAGCATTGGTCAACATCTCTATATGCCACTTTCTAACAGTATCAGTATGGATTTTGCTAAAGATGGTAATTTCGGAAAGAGAATTGGCGAGATTCAAGGGCTTTCAAATTTAGCTATTATTATAGCCAGTGCTACTCTTTATTTGATTTATAAGTTTTTTACAGTTTCATACTCCATCGTATTTTTTATTGCAGCAATTGCTATGATTGCTTCAGGGATTTTATTTTTATTCATGCATGAAGGTCGCGCTATTAAGAGCTCAAAACGCTTTGTTTTTAAAAAGGAATTTAAATTATATTACGGTCTTTCTCTAGTTAATGGAGCTCGAAAGCAAATTACTTTAACCTTTCTACCTTGGTTGATTATCGATACATTCGGGCAACCTGTAACTACTATTGCTCTTTTATTCTTTATTATTTGTGTTATAAATGTATTTTTCAAACCATTTCTTGGTGGTTTTATCGATAAGTACGGTGAAAGGCTTACCCTAAGGCTCGAGGCTGTGTTGATGGGTTTTGTTTGTATAGGTCTAGCTATTGCTAAATCAATGTTTCCCTTTGAGGTTGCATTGGTAATCGTTTCAGTTTGTTACATAGTTGACAGCATGCTTCTTTCCGCTAGTATGGCAAGGGCTACTTATATTAAGAAAATGTCCAAAGAATCATCTGAAGTTACAAGGACTCTTTCAATGGGTCTAAGTATTGACCACGTTATCTCGATGTTCATACCATTGCTTGCGGGCTATGTTTGGTATTCAAACGGACCTTCAGGTTATATTTATGTATTTCTTGGTGGAATAATCCTATCAGTTATGAATTATTTCCTTGCTTCTAAAATTAAGCTTCCGGATAAAGGTTCAATGGGATATTAAAAAGGAATGCCTAGGCATTCCTTTATTTTAAGTTAAGATACTAATTGAATTACTGTTTTTCAAATTGATCTTTATCAGCGGAGCAAACTGGGCAAACCCAATCACTAGGTAGGTTATCAAAAGACGTTCCTGGAGCAATTCCATTATCTGGGTCTCCATCTTCAGGATCATAGACATAACCACATACTAAACATACATACTTATCCATAATTTTCTCCTCTCTAGACTCTACGACGTGTTCACTTTCACTATTCTAGAATCGAATTAGTGTAAAGCCTTACGTCAGAAATTCAAACTTCAGACATTCAAAATTTTATCAACCACCTGATATTTTGGGATAGGCCTTTAGATCGTCTCCTTCTTTTAAAACTGCGTCAATTAACACTTTATGATTATTAATCGCCACAAATCCAAAGCTTTTGGTTTCTTTATAGTTAATACCAACAGCTTTAAGAGCATCATCGCACGTTGCTCCTTCTTTGACTTCAATCTCTTTTGATTTTTCTCCGTCAAAGTATTTAATTAGATGCCCTCTAAGAGAAATCGTTATCTTCATTCTTATCACCTTCTATCTTCTACATACTACAATAAAAAAAGGGGCCAAGCAATACCTGGCCCCCTTTATTTTAATTAAAGTTGACAAATAATGCTTTGAGGAACGACTCCGTTATTATCCCAACCTATAGCTTTATAGTATTGGCTCAACATATCCTCAAATGCTTCTTGAGGTATTAGTTGACCAGCTGCAGGTCCAGTTAACAATGCTTCTTTGGCAAGTCTCTTTGGCATTGTATCATCTTTTCTGTCAAACCCTTCTCTCTGGTTAAATGCTCTTGCAATATTAAGAACTCTTAATGCAACTTCATTTAATTGATCTTCAGTCCAGGTCTTACCAGTTATCATAGTCATTACTTCTGCCATTCTATCCATTCCTAATGGCCAGAAATCACAAATTATCATTGAAAACTTTACAGCATTGTAAAGGCCCAAATTGTAAACCATTTCGCCCTTACCCTCAGCAGTATAAGGAGGAATTGAAGCAGCAAATACTTCTTCGTTAGGAGCATATGCTCTCATATGGCAAGCGCCTCTATCTGATACTGCATAAGCTAATGACATTCCCCAAGAACCTCTAGGTTCGTATTGTGGATATTCTAAGCCTTTAACATGCATAGCGAAATCAGTTCCGCCATATTTTTCAGATAGTTTTTTAACGCCAAGAGCAAGATCAGCTCCAACGCCTTCTCTTCTTGACATCAATTTAAGATATTCGATATATTTGTCTTTGTCACCAAATCTGATTCCAAAATCGTGTATACCTTTTTCTGTCATTTCCATTGCATAGATAATTACATCTCCAGCACTTATTGTATCAAGACCAACATCGTCAGCAACTTGATTTGCTTTTAAAATATGTTCTGGATCTGAAATCCCAGCGTTTGGTCCTGCAACAGCTATGCTTTCATATTCAGGGCCTTCACATACCGCATCGCCAATTTTTATGAAATTACCACAACCGAGTCCACAACTTCCACATCCTCTTTTCCCGACTTTGCTTCCAAGGAGAACGTCTCCATTGTATTTTGTCCAATCTTCATCAGTTGTATCTGAGAAGTTTCTTTTTGGAAGGATTCCTCCGTCGTTGCAAGCTTCTAGGAAGGCTGTTGTTCCACATTCATAAATGAACATGTTATCTTCGCCGGTTGTATCTTCTCTGACAATTTCAGATATTCTATTAGTAACTTCAACTATGTTGTCAACTTTTACTCCGCCTGTTCCTATTACAACAACTGCTTTAATATTTTTACTTCCCATTACAGCACCAATTCCACCTCTGCCTGCTTGTCTATAGTAGTCAGAATTGATACATGCCATTGTAACAAGGTTTTCACCGGCAGGTCCAATTGAAAGAACGCTTGCATCATGTCCGTACTTATCTACAAGGATTCCTTCAACTTCATGAGATCCTTTTCCCCATAAGTCAGAAGCATCTTTAAATTCTACCTTTCCGTCGGTTATTAGAATGTAACCTGGAGAATTCAATTTACCTTCAAATATAACAGCATCGTACCCTGCATATTTGATTTTTAAAGCTATATGTCCCCCAATAGAACAATCTAATATTGTCCCAGTAGCAGGAGATTTACTTGCGATAGCAAGTTTCCCTGAACATGGTATTGGAGTTCCAGTTAGTGGTCCTGTCATTAGGAGAAGTTTATTATCTGCTGAAAGTGGATCGATTCCTGGTTTTAATTCTTCATAAAGGTACTTTATAGCAAGTCCTTTACCTCCGATATACATATCAGCCCATTTCATATTGAGTGGTTCCATTTTAGTAGCTTTTTTTGTCAAGTCGATTCTTAGTACATTATTCTGATATCCAAACATATTCTTCCTCCTCTTCTCCTAAATTATTCGAATTTAAGTGCATGATGAGGGCAAATCTTTACGCAAGATGGATCCCCATTGCATGTATCGCACAGTATTGCTTTTTCTTCTCTAATCTTAATTACTTTCTTTGGGCAAACATCAGCGCATACACCGCATCCTGTGCAAAGATCGAGGTTAAGTGCTAGCTGTTCTGTAAGGGTGATTGCATTGAATGGGCATTGTTTTGCGCACATTCCGCATAAAATACAAAATGAATCTTTGTACTTTAGTTCTCCGTTACTTGTGTAGTAAGATTCTATGCTTAATCTAGCTTTTGAAGGGATATATTCGCCTTCATGAACACCAGAGCATGCCTGTGAACATAGTTGACAGCCAATACATAGATCTTTTGTGAATTTGAGACGTTTTATTGCCATAATTCTCCACCTTTCAATAACTTCTTATTTATTTAGGGGCAAATTTCTACTAAAAGAAATTTGCCCCTTGGTTATAAAATATTTGTACTGAGTAAGGAGTATTTTATTTCATTATTTTTGTAATAGTTAGTTTTAAACTTTTAGAAATGAAATAATCAAATTAAATACAAGAAATTTATGAAATATCAAAACATCAGAGAAGAAGAATTAAAAAATAAAGTAATACATGATTTTTTCTGGCAATATG
>CAYRVM010000018.1:6310-7482 GCA_964427575.1 uncultured Oscillospiraceae bacterium
CTACTATGTTTAAACCCGCTTCAAGTTGTTCGTTTGTTATTACTAAAGGCATTAAGAAACGCATGTTGTTTCCTCTTAATCCAGTAGACATTGTGATTAGTCCATTTGCAGCGCATTCAGCTACAACAGCAGCTAGCTCGTCTTTAGCTGGCGCTTTTGAAACTTTGTCTTTAACAAATTCTATAGCCATCATTCCGCCAAGCGCTCTAACTTCTCCAACCATTTCAAATTTCTTTAACCATTTGTTAAATCTTGCTACGCAAATTTCTCCAATTTCCTTTGATCTACCAGCTAAATTGTCTCTTTCCATGATTTCAATAACTTTTAATGCGGCTGCACAAGCAACTGGATTTCCAGCATAAGTTCCGCCTACTTCTCCAGCAGATGCTGAATCCATGATTTCTGCTCTTGCAGTAACTGAACTGATTGGCAAACCTCCAGCGATTGATTTTGCACTTGTCATAATATCTGGTGCAGCTCCTGCTTCAGCCCAATATTCAGATGCAAACATTTTTCCTGTTCTGCAGTATCCTGATTGTACTTCATCTGCTATTAGCATGATTCCATATTTATCGCATATCTTTCTTACACCTTGAACATATTCAATCGGTGGAATAATGAATCCGCCTTCACCTTGAACTGGCTCAAATATAACTGCTGCCACTTCTTCTGCAGGAGTATATTCTTGGAACATCATTTCTAATTTTTCTAAGTAATAATTTACTGCATCAGCTTCAGCTAAGCCTTCTGGTTTTCTGTACATATATGGGAATTCACATCTATAAACTCCAGGAGCAAAAGGTCCCAACCCAAATTTATATGGCTTAATTTTAGCAGTCATAGCCATTGTTAAATTAGTTCTACCATGGAAGGCTCCTGTAAATACAATTACATCTGTTCTTTTAGTGAATTTTCTGGCAAATTTAATAGCATTTTCTACAGCTTCAGCTCCACTGTTGATAAGCATAGTTTTCTTTTCAGTACCTTTTACAGGAACGATGCTGTTTAATTTTTCAGCAAGTGCTATATATTCTGGATAATGCACAACATTAATACTACAGTGGAAATATTTTTCACTCTGTGCTTTAACAGCTTCTATAACTTCTGGCTGAGAGTATCCGCGGGTGTTGAATAGCTTGAAAGTTCTAATTGCACGCGATGGCATCATCTCG
>CAYRVM010000018.1:7492-13894 GCA_964427575.1 uncultured Oscillospiraceae bacterium
ACTTCTGGCTGAGAGTATCCAATATTTAATACGCCAATTCCTCCAACCCAATCCATGAAAGTGTTCCCATCAAGATCTTCGAACATAGCGCCTTCGCCTCTTGCAATAACGCAAGGTGCTGAACAACCTACTCCGTTTGGAATAGCTTTTTTTCTTCTTTCAATCACTTCTTTGGACTTAGGTCCTGGAAGGGCAGTAACAATTTTTGGTAAAGCATTTCTTAGCATTTTGTATCCTCCTAAATAATAAAACATAATTATTTTCTATATTAATAAATATATACAAGTTTCGTGCCTAATAATGATTTGTTTAGCCTCTGTTTGAAATAATTTTTACTTTATCAAACCCTTATATATCAATGCTTTCAAGCTTCACAAATTTAATCATTATCATGTTCTGTTTTGTGAATGTCTTTTGGTGTTTTCCTCTTCTCAAAACTGAGAACTTTCGATTTAATAATGTGTTTAATTTTCTAATTTATATCAAGTTCGGCAAGCTTTCTGTATAAGGTCGCCCTGCTCAAACCTAATTCCTTTGCAACCATTTCCTTAGAGTTGCTTGAGCTACCGTATTTTTTTAGCATTCTAGTAACTATTTCTCTTTCATATACTCTAATTTGATCACCAAGTGGTAAATCACTTTCCCTAATCTCAACATCGTGTTGCTCTTTTCTCAGCAATCTGGCAGGAATAGCATCGATGCCGATTTTACTTCCGTAAGCCATATTTACTCCATATTCTATGGCATTTTCTAGCTCACGAACATTGCCGGGCCAATCATATCCCAAATAGATTTCTGATGCTTCATCGGTAAATCCATCCATCTTTTTATTCATAAATGTATTATATTTTTTTAGGAAATAGTGCATAAGTAATTTAATATCCTCTTTTCTTTCCCTAAGCGGTGGTATGAAAAGTGGAATAACACTTAATCGGTAATACAGATCTTCTCTAAAACTTCCCTGTCTAATCATATCTTCAAGATTACGGTTTGTCGCTGCAATAACTCTCACATCGACAATTATTGTTTTGTTTCCACCGATTCTTTCGAATCTCATATTTTGCACTACATGAAGAATTTTAACTTGTAAATGTAATGGCATATCTCCTATTTCATCTAAAAATATGGTGCCACCGTTGGCTAACTCAAACTTACCTATTTTGCCTTTCTCGTTGGCTCCTGTGAATGCGCCTTTTTCATAACCAAAAAGCTCGCTTTCTAAAAGGTTTTCTGGTATCGCTCCGCAGTTAACTGTTACAAACATTCCTTTAGCCCTTGAACTAGCATAATGAATTGCCTTGGCAAACATTTCTTTGCCTGTTCCGCTTTCTCCGGTAATCAGCACCGTTGAATTTCCCCTGGCTGTTAAATTTGCTTGATTCATAGCTTTTTTTATAGCTTGACTTTCGCCCATAATATCTTCAAATGTGTATTTTAAAGCTCTATTGTTTATATTATAGACAAGTCTTTTAGCTTCTTCAATATCTCTAAATGAAATTACTGCGCCTTCAATTTTATCTTCTGATGAGAAGGGTTTAACTGTTACAATAAAGTGGAAGCTTCCTCTATCATTATTATATACTTCTTCGTTTTCTGTATAACCTATGCCGGTTCTGAGTACTTCCAAAGCAGGTGTCCCCATCATGAATTTACTGATATGGCTTGTAATAATATCATCTTTTGTTGTTCTAAGTAGAAGGGCTGCCGCCAAGTTAGAGTGCTTGATATAGCCTCTACTATCGATTGCAAATATTGCTTCGTGGGTAGTTTCCAAAATTGTTGACATTTCACTCATGCCCAACTCGAAATTATTAAGTGTTTCCCTTTGGAGGGCTTTAGCCGAAAGTAGATCTGCCATTTTTTCAACAAAACTTATCATGCTGGATTTTTTTTTTAATAAAATTTCTCTTTGAGCTTCATTCATTGCAATTAGCCCAATTATTCCCATTATTTCATTATCATTTTTAATCGGAGTGCAAACCTCAGCAAGTTCGGTAATACCGCCTTCTTTTTGAGATGTGCCATAATATTGATAATTTGGCGCATCTTCTATAAATTCTGTGTTTCCGCTTCTAAGCACTCTAGCATAAAGGTAATTTCCGTTAATTTCCCCAGATTCTTCCTTCATACCAATTTTATCTATATAAAGCCCCGTGCCACCAATTATAGTTAACTCACGGTCTACTATTTCAACTTCAACACCGACAGCCAAAGCAATTGCCTCAGCGACCTGTCTAACACTTTCAGATATTTGCTTAAGTAGTGTCATTATTTCCTCCAACCCCGTCAATTAATAAAACAGACATTAGTTATTATAACAGATAATAATTATTAAATACAGTTTTGATACAAAAAATCTCATTTTTGTGATACAAAAATAATGCGGGAGCGATTTCGCTCCCGCATCAAAATATTTATTATTTTTTTCATATTTTTATTGAAATATTTTGAGATTTTTTGCCTAAATAATCCCAAGTGAATTTAAGAAAACAAGTATTACCAAAAGCGGTGTTATATATCTCAACAAGAAATATAAAGCTTTAATAAGTCCTGCATTCCTTATTGTCCCGTTATTAGATAACTCGTTAACAAAGTCTTCCTTCTTAATCACATATCCTATAAATATTGCTATGAATAAACCACCAAGCGGCAATAAAATATTTGAAGATGCAAAATCAAAGAAATCAAAGAATGTCTTACCAAATATTTTAACTCCACCAAGTAATCCTTCGCTAGACGCTGATAAGCTTGCTGTAATCCCAATGATAGCCATTATTGAAATATTTATAGCTACGGCTATTTTTCTTGGAACTTTCATTTGCTCTGAGAAGAACAGTACGGTAGTTTCTACAATTGATATGCTTGCAGTAGTTGCCGCAATAGCTGTCAACGTAAAAAATGCAATTAGCAACAAATTTCCGAAAGGCATTTGAGAAAACACTAGTGGTATTGTCATAAACAATAGTCCAGGTCCCGCAGATGGCTCCATCCCAAAGCTAAACAAAGCTGGGAAAATCGCTATCCCCGCTAATATTGAAACAATAATATCTGAAACTGCAACGCGAGTCGCCGTATTTATCATATTATTATTCTGGGTAAAATAACTCGAATAGGTAATCATTGTTCCCATCCCGATTGATAGTTTAAAGAATGCGAGCCCCAAAGCTGTTAAAATTGTTAGAGGGCCAATGACTGAAAAGTCAGGTGCGAACAAAAACGCCAAACCTTCTTTTGCTCCTGGCAATGTTAAAGCTCTGATATCGCATATAATAATTAAAATAAATAATAATGGCATTAATGTTTTTGTAACTCTTTCGATTCCTTTTCTAACTCCAAGAACAATTACTACGCCAACAATGGCTAAAAATAAGAATTGCCAAATAACTGGTGCATAAGGTGAAGTTAAAGTTTCAGCAAATTTAGTTTCAGCTATTTCAGGTGTGATTCCAACGAAGTCTCCCCTAATTGCCTTAAATATATAAGAATATACCCAACCGGCAACAGAACTGTAGAAGAACATAATTAAATATGCACCTAATACCCCCATGTATCCAATTAGTTTCCATGGTTTCCCTGGAGCTAATTTTTCAAAGGATCCTACTGCATTTAATCTTGTTTTTCTCCCAATGTAGAATTCACTTATCATAAGTGGAATTCCAACAAAGGCGACACATAGTAAATAGACAATTAAAAAGGCTGCCCCACCATTTTCTCCAGTCAAGTATGGAAATTTCCAAATGTTCCCCAAACCAACTGCAGATCCTAAGGTCGCAAAGAACACTGCGAACCCAGATGAGAAGCCTTCCCTTATAGGCTTTTTCTTATCCAATTTTTCCCCTCCTGTTTTTCTTTATTTAATTATATTAACAGCGCTTTGATACGCTCATTAAGCATTTGTATAGCAACTGTGTTGAAGCCGCCTTCAGGTATAATTATATCCGCATATTTTTTACTTGGCTCAACAAATTGCTCATGCATTAATTTAACAGTAGTAAGGTATTGCGTGATGACAGATTCCAAACTCCTGCCTCTTTCCTTTACGTCCCTCAGGATTCTTCTAATAATTCTCACATCAGCATCGGTATCCACAAAGACTTTAATGTCAAATAAATCTAGTAGCTCCTTGTTTTCAAAGATCAAAATGCCTTCCACTATAATAACTTTGGCAGGCTTAACCATTACAGTTTCGTCCGTTCTGTCATGTTGAACGAAATCATAAACTGGTCGATAAATCGCCTTTCCTTGACGTAGACTTTGAATATGTGAAATCATCAAGTCGGTTTCGAAGGAATTTGGATGGTCATAGTTTTGCTTAGCTCTTTCATCAAAAGGCATATGCGAGTTTTTACGATAATAAAAATCATGGCTGATAATTGTAACCTGATCCTTAAATTCCTCTTCAATTCGGCTGATTAATGTTGTCTTTCCAGATCCTGTCCCCCCAGCAATACCAATTATTACTCCATCGCTCATATTCTCACCTCTATTCAAAATTTTATATTAACAATATTTTACTATAGAACTTAGAAAAGGGGTAGTCACCTACCCCTTTTTTGTTATATTAATTTATTATTATCATGGTGCCGCTGTAACAGAAACACTAAATGTTCTAACGGCATCTAACTTATTAATCTCTGTTGTGGTTACAACTATTGAAATAGTTGATGCTGATGTAATTATATAATCTGAACCGTTAGTGTAAGATGCTCCACCGATGGTTATGCTAGAAGTCCCCCCTGCATCACTAACTGTAAATTTAACAGAACTTGCCGTACTTATAGCCCAACCTGTAACCGCTCCAGTTGCGTCCGTTGCTCCAGGTAATGGCATTGATACATTATTAAGTATTGTTGCTGGGTTTGAACTACCTCCCGTTAAACTAATGCTGCTTGGTGCTGAAGCAGTCGCCTGAGTGTAAGACGCACTTGCAATTGAACTATTAGTGTTACCTGCCTTAACTGCGATAGCTTTAATAGTTTTAGCAACATCTATTGTCAATACGCCAGAATATAATTGGGTTGATCCTGTTACTGATGTAGCTGGATCTGTTCCATCTAGTGTGTAATAAATAGCGTCAGCGCCTGAGGATGTAATTGTTACGGCTGTTCCCAACGCAACCGCTCCTGCCCCTGGGCTAAACGTTGGTGTAGCCTGAACGGCAATTTCGCGATTAATGGTCACTGCATAATATTTAACTGTTGTTGCATCTTGGGCAGTTACTTTTATATAAGCTAATGTATTTCCTACTGAAAGACCTAGCGATGTAACACCCGTTATTTCAGTAGAAAACGATGCATCTGAGTAAAGATTAAATGTAGCATTTGATGCTACGGCTATATCCGAACGCGATAAGGTGGCTTTTGAATTTGGAACTGTAATATCCCATACAATAGCTTCACCTGTGCTAGATCCCGTTCCCGTTGTGTTATTATCAACAATTGTAGCGACACTTGTAATTGCTGCATTTGTGCTTGGTGGAGCTCCAACAGTCACTGTAACTGTATATGCCTGTGTTGTGGCGTCTGTAGCTGTAACTATGTAAGTTACTGGTGATGTAAAGTTCTTAGCTATTCCGCTTGCAGAAGTTATGCTAGCTCCATTATGAACTATCGTTGGTGTTAAGCTTGTTAACGATGTTCCGTATGGTACAGTTATAGCTATTGTATGCGAGCTTTCTGTTATTACTCCAGTTGCGGCTGGGGATGTAAATGCAAATGACGTAATTTCATTATTTGAATTTAAAGCAATGGTTGTAAATGTAGCGCTTGTAAGTGGGGTAACATTTCCTGTGCTATCTTTTATTTTATTTGTATTTACTGCAACATAGTAAATTGCTGCATTACTAAGGCTGCTATTAGGCGTTATTGTAACCACTTTGGTTGTAGTGCCAGTAACAGTTGCGGTATAAGGCACATCAGTTCCACTTGAGTTATTTGTTTTTAATATAATTATATCTTTCGTATCCCCTGAGTCAAAATCTGTTGAAACTATTGCCGCTCCTCCACTATATTTATAAATCGGTTCGTTAAAGGTCAAAACAATCGTGCTAGTTATAGCCACATTTGTTGTGCCGCTAACTGGCGAGAAAGTTACCGTTGGAGCAGCCAAATCCTGAGTTCCTGTTACAAAATGTGAAGTTACTTTTGCATTTTCATTTCCTAAAGTATCTTCAATAGTTCCCGACAAGATGATAATATAATAATCCTGGCTTGTCTGAAGAACAGCAGATGGTGTAATCGTAATAGTTTTCTTATCCGTGCTAATTGATGCGGAGTAAGTCCTAGACGTTCCTGTCGAGGTGTCTTCTCTAATTTGAATTATATTTGGGATATCTGATGTGGTAACAGAGCTCCCATTGCTCTTATATATAGCTTCATCAAATACAATTTTAATTGCCGTATT
>CAYRVM010000019.1:0-9186 GCA_964427575.1 uncultured Oscillospiraceae bacterium
CGAAGATGTAGTTTATGTAAACATTGAAGGAAAAGATTCTGGAACCATAATTGGTAAAAGAGGACAGACACTTGATTCTGTACAGTATTTGACAGGATTAGTTGTAAATAAGGGAAAAGAAAAGCACGTTAGGGTAATTGTAAATGCAGAAAATTATAGGGAAAAGAGAGAAAAGACCCTTGAGCTTCTTGCGAAGAGATTATCTGATAAGGTTATTAAATCTGGTAAAAGTGTTAGACTTGAGCCAATGAACCCTTACGAAAGAAAAGTAATACACGCAACACTTCAAAATCACAATCATGTAACAACTAGAAGTGAAGGGGAAGAACCATACAGAAGAGTTATAATCGAGCAAAAATAATTTTGCATCAATGTGTGATCAAATAACCTGTGAGCCTTCACAGGTTATTTTTATAAAGGTGAGAAAAATGCTGGAAGATACCATTGCCGCTATCGCCACTCCGTTAGGAGAAGGTGGTATAGGAATAGTAAGAATTAGTGGAGAAGAGACTTTGAAAATATTAGACAAGGTCTTTATTTCTCGTTCGAAAAATGATCCGCAGAAAAATAACACGAAGAAGAATAATCCACCGACTTTTGAAAACAGAAAATTATTATATGGAAACATCATAGATAAAAAAAATAATGAAATAATTGATGAGGTTTTAATTACCTTTATGAACTCTGAAAGCTCTTACACTAGAGAAGATGTCGGAGAAATTTATTGTCATGGAAGCGTCATAGCATTAAAGAAGACTTTGGAACTTGTTCTAAGATCGGGAGCAAGACTTGCTGAAAAGGGAGAGTTTACAAAGAGGGGATTCTTGAATGGAAGAATCGATTTAGCACAGGCAGAAGCGGTCATTGATTTAATCAAGGCTAAAACCGACAAAGGCTATTCGATTGCTTTAGCTCAGCTTGATGGGGGCTTGTCTCTCAAAATATCGTCCATTAGAGATAGCATCCTTGAAATACTAGCTCATATTATCGTAAATATTGACTATCCTGATTCAGATGTTGAGGATATTTCGTATAAATATTTGGAAGATAGTCTATCGTCAATAGAAGATGCGCTAAATGAGTTGCTATCAACTTGCGACGCTGGAAGAATAATCAAAGAAGGTTTAAGTACAGCCATTATTGGTAAGCCAAACGTAGGAAAGTCATCACTTATGAATGCTTTGCTTAGAGAAAACAGGGCAATTGTAACAGAGATTCCTGGCACAACAAGAGACACGATTGAAGAGATAATCAATGTTCATGGGATACCTATTAAATTGATTGATACTGCGGGCATTAGAGAAACCCATGATGAAATTGAAAAGATAGGTATAAAAAAGAGCAAGGAATCCTATGAAAAAGCGGATTTGATAATACTTGTTCTAAATGCTTCGGCAAAAGTATCAGAAGAAGATTTGTTTATAATAGAGCAAATTAAAAGCAAGAAGACAATTGTGCTATTAAATAAGATTGATCTTGGGCAAGAGTTGCCTAACGAATATATAAACGGATTGCTCCCAGACGCTCAGATAATAAGAAGTACTATAAATAAAGGTGTCGGTTTAAAGGAGCTCGAGGAAGCTATAGTCGACTATGTTTTCTCAGGCAAGGTAAAACAGGATGACAGTTTGTTGATAACTAACACCAGACACAAACTTTTACTAGAAGGGGCCAGAGATTCTGTCAGGGATGCAATCGTGATGACAAAAAAGAAAGAAGCTCTAGATTTTATAGAAGTTGATATTAAAAAAACTTGGGAACTACTTGGAGAAATAATCGGAGAGACAATTTCTGAGAATATAATAGATGAAGTCTTTTCAAGATTTTGCTTGGGTAAGTAAAAGTGCAAAGCTAGTTACAGAAAAGTGAATCAGCATAAAAAATTAAGATGAGTTAAAACAGAAAAGACGATTCAAAAAAAGGCGATAGATACAAATAGGAGTTAAGGTGAGTTAAGGTGCAAGATACGAAGCAACGTTTTAAAATGGATGAATATGATGTGATTGTGATTGGCGCCGGCCATGCAGGGTGTGAGGCGGCGCTTTCATCTGCGCGCATGGGCCTTAAGACTTTGATTCTATCGATAAATCTTGAGTCTATAGCCATGATGGCGTGCAACCCATCCATAGGCGGAACGGGAAAGGGTCACCTGGTTAGAGAAATTGATGCGCTCGGTGGGGAGATGGGTTTGAACATTGATAAGGCTTTTATTCAAAGCAAGATGCTCAATACGGCTAAAGGCCCAGCGGTTCATTCTTTGAGAGCTCAGGCGGACAAGAACAAATACCACACCGAGATGAAAAAGACATTGGAGAGGCAGGAGAATCTCGATGTTAAGCAAGGCGAAGTTATAGATTTAATAATCGAAAACAATTGTCTTAAGGGAGTCAGTTTAAAAACAGGAGCTGATTACTATTGTAAGGCAGCGATACTAGCTACTGGTACATATCTTAAGGCTAAAATATTTATAGGTGAATGGTCTTACGAGAGTGGCCCAAATGGATTGTCATCCTCAGTCGAACTTTCAAAGAGACTTTTTGACCATGGAATTTCCTTGAGAAGATTTAAAACAGGAACTCCTGCTAGAGCGGATGGAAAAACATTGGATTTTGATAAAATGCTAATTCAACCTGGAGATGAAAAAATCGTACCATTTTCTTTTATGAACGATGACCTTCAGAAAGACCAGGTACCGTGTTGGCTTACATATACAAATGAAAAGACGCATGACGTAATTAGAAGGAATCTTCATAAGTCTGCTTTGTTTGGCGGACAAATAGAAGGAGTGGGACCAAGATACTGCCCATCGATCGAAGACAAGGTTAATAGATTTAAGGACAAGGAAAGGCACCAGCTTTTTATTGAACCTGAAGGACTAGATACCGATGAAGTATATATACAGGGAATGTCATCTAGCCTGCCTGAAGATGTGCAGCTAGAATTTTATAGGACAATACCCGGTCTTGAGCATGCGAGAATTGTCAGACCAGCTTATGCAATCGAGTATGATTGCATCGATCCAACCGAACTCAAAATGACATTGGAGCATAAGCGAATAGAAAACTTGTATTGCGCAGGACAATTCAACGGTAGCTCCGGGTATGAGGAAGCCGCCGCCCAAGGCTTGATCGGCGGCATCAATGCTGCGCTCAAAATCCAAGGGAGCGCCCCATTCATTCTTGATAGGTCAGAAGCTTACATCGGAGTGTTAATTGACGATCTGATTACTAAAGGCACAAATGAACCGTACAGAATTATGACATCGAGAGCGGAATATAGATTGGTTTTAAGACAAGATAATGCTGACTTAAGATTAACTGAAAAGTCATTCCAAATCGGATTAGCTTCTGAGGAAAGATATAATAGGTTTAAGAAGAGTCGGGAAAATGTTGTAAATGAATTAGCTAGATTAAAAACTAAGCATGTTTCTCCGAGTGAAGCGAATGAATATATGGAAAATAATGGAAGTAGCCCAATATTAGAAAAAGTTAGTCTCGCAGAGCTTATCAAGAGACCAGAGCTAACATATAAAGGATTAGCCGAAATAGACGATCAAAGAATTCAATTATCAGAACATGAAATAGCGCAACTCGAAGTTGAAATCAAATACGAAGGCTATATCAAGAAGCAGTTATTGCTAATTGAGAAATTTAAGAAACTGGAAAGCAAAAGATTGGACGTTGAATTTAATTATGAAAACGTCAGTGGGTTAAGAATTGAAGCAACTCAAAAGCTTCAAAAGCATAAACCAATATCTGTCGGACAAGCCTCAAGAATATCTGGTGTATCACCAGCTGATATTAACGTTCTTTTGGTTCACTTAGAAAAGGAGAGGAGAAAAAAGAATGGATAATATGAATATACTTGAAAAAGCCCTAGACAATTTAGGGATAGGCTACACACAAGTGCAAATCGAAAAATTTAGGTCTTATATGCAGCAGGTCTTAAAATGGAATGAAAACGTAAACCTTACATCTATTAAGGATGAGGAGGAATTTGTATTAAAGCATTTCGTCGATTCGGTAATGTGCGCTACAGAAGACTGCTTTAAAGATGCTAAAAAAATAGTTGATATAGGAACAGGAGCGGGACTTCCTGGAGTTCCACTTGCGATACTGTTTCCTCATAAAAAGTTTGTACTAGTTGATTCCTTGGCAAAGAAAATGAAAATACTAAAGGAAATTATTGATAACCTAGAAATTAAAAATATTATATTAGTACATAGCAGGGCAGAGGATTTTGGAAGAAACAAGAAAGATAGAGAAGCTTATGATCTGTGCGTTTCAAGAGCAGTTGCAAATCTTTCTGTATTATCAGAGTATTGCATTCCATTGGTAAAGCAAGGTGGAGCTTTCATTGCGTTCAAGGGGAGCGAAATTGAGTTGGAACTTAAAGAGAGCCTCAAAGCAATCGAGACATTTGGAGGCAAGGTTATAGGAACAAGAGACTTCGTAAATAGCGATAACCAAAAGGAAGTAATAAACCATAAACTAATAATAATTGAAAAGATTTCCCCAACACCGGATATTTACCCTAGAAAAGCAGGAATTCCACAGAAAGAGCCCATTAAATAAGAAGTCGAATAAATAATTTTATAAATTAATTAACTAACTATAACTACAACCCTTGAAAACAAAGGGTTTCACGACAAATGTTTCACATGAAACATTTGTCGTTTCTTTTTCTAATAAAATTTGTAGAGAATAAATAATAAATAATATATAATAACAAAGGTAAATCAGTAAATTAATAAGCAAGACTTATAAGCAAAGATTATAAGCTTGATAAGATACTGGAAATAATAAACTTAATAAGCGGGGTAATAAAATGGGAAAAGCCATAGCAATATTCAATCAAAAGGGTGGAGTAGGTAAAACAACAACAAATATTAACTTAGCTGCTTGCCTAGCGTTAAAGGGAAAGAAGATACTTTTAATTGATATCGATCCACAAGGTAATACAACAAGTGGAATGGGAATCAATAAAAAGGGATTAAAATGCACAATGTATGAGGTTCTTATCGATGATGACGTGAAACCTCAGGACGCTATAATGCACACGTCTATTAAAAATCTTGATATTATTCCGGCAAGCGTTCAATTGGCTGGTGCTGAAATAGAGTTAGTTCAACTTGAAGCAAGAGAAAAAAGATTAAAAAGATCCTTGGATCTTATTAAAGATGACTATGATTATATCTTTATAGACTGTCCGCCGTCGTTGGGTCTTCTAACAATTAACTCTTTGACTGCAGTAGACAGTGTACTAATTCCAATTCAGTGCGAGTTCTATGCACTTGAAGGGGTTAGCCAACTTATGAGTACGATTGAACTGGTACAACAAAAGCTTAATAAGAATCTTCAAATACAAGGAGTAATTCTAAGCATGTTCGATGGAAGAACGAATCTTTCGATTCAAGTTGTAGAGGAAGTTAAGAAATATTTCAAGGATAAGGTTTTCACGACTGTAATTCCTAGAAACATTAGATTAGCTGAAGCACCAAGTTATGGCATGCCAATTACAGAATATGATCCTAAATCAAAAGGTGCCGAAGCATATCTTGACTTTGCAGACGAATTCCTTGAGCTTGAGGAGGAAAATAAATGACCGCTGTAAAGAACTCGGGGTTAGGTAGAGGCTTAGAAGCTCTCTTTAATGATGTGCAAATAAACATTGTTGGTAAAGAAAGAGAAGAACAGAGCATCGAGAATTCTATTGTATTTATAAATATTAACAATATTGCTCCAAATCCAAACCAACCAAGAAAAGACTTTAAAGACGATAAGATAGAAGAATTAGCAGCTTCTATTAAAGAACACGGAGTTATCCAACCTATCATGGTTAGGAAGTCAACAAATGGTTTTGAAATTGTTGCTGGAGAAAGAAGATGGAGAGCCGCACGCAAAGCTCAAATTAAGGAAATTCCATGCATAATTAAAGAGTTAGATGAGCATGAAAATATGATTATAGCAATCATTGAAAACATGCAGAGAGAAGACCTGAATGCATTGGAAGAAGCAAAAGCTTTTCAGCAACTGGCTGAGAGTTTTAAACTAACTCAAGAAGAGATATCAAAGAGCGTTTCGAGAAGTAGACCATATATAACAAACGCCCTCAGATTGTTAAAATTACCTGAAGAAATACAATCTATGATTGTTGATGGCAGTCTTACAGCGGGCCATGCAAGAGCTATAGCCGGTATGAAGCATAAGGATAAGCAACTTGCATTAGCAAAGCACACAGTAGAAAAAGGACTATCCGTAAGACAAGTAGAAGATTTAGCTAAAAAACTAGAAGACACAAATTCTCAACCCAAGAAAAAAGTCATAAGTGGAAAGAAAAAGACAACAGATGAAGTTTCAGCGATTGAAGAAGAAATGATCAAGAAATTTGGGACAAAGGTTAGTATTGTTTCTGGCAAAAAAAGAGGCAAAATCGAGATAGAGTATTACTCTAATGAAGAGCTCGAAAGGTTGATAGAACTAATATTGAACTAGATAGTTTCACATGAAACATAAAGATCAACATTAATAAAATGTACTCGATATAAGTAGGAGAATCACATGAAAATACTAGTTATCAATGGTCCCAACCTAAATATGTTAGGGATTAGAGAGCCAGAAATTTATGGAAAAATGACCCTGGATCAACTCAACGAAGAGATTAAAAAATCAGCCAATTCATTGCTATTTGATGTTGAGTTTTTTCAATCAAATCATGAAGGGGCAATTATAGATAAGATACAAGCTTCATATGGCAAGGTCGATGGTATTATAATAAATCCAGGTGCATATTCACATTACAGTTATGCTATTAGAGATGCAATAAAATCTGTTGACATCAAGACGGTTGAGGTACATCTCAGTGATATTTCAAATAGGGAGTATTTTAGGAAAACGTCGGTAATCGAGGAAGTAGTAGAGAAACAAATTTCTGGCAAAGGAATAAATTCATACATAGAAGCACTTCATTATTTAAAGGAGCATTTGAAATAATATATGGAAATAGGAAATCACTTAATGGTCGAAGTCTTAGAAAACATGGAATACATGGTTAGAATAATGGATGTTAAAGATGAGATAGTCTTCATGAACAAGAAAATGAAGTCTGAATTTGGCGATTTCACTTTTAATAAATGTTTTCAAGCATTAGGTGGGGATATAAAATGTGAGGACTGTGTATCTTTAAGATGTCATGATTCAGGGAAGCCTGAGAGCAAAGATGTTTTACTTAGAGATAGAATTTATAGAATTATAGCATCGCCCGTTAAGCTTGAGAACGGTGAAATATATTCAATCGAAATATTTAACGACATCTCAAGAGAAAAAGAGATGGAAAATGAAATATTGCAGCAATATGATAAAATGAAAAGCGATATCGAATTTGCTAAACAGATTCAAACAACAGCCTTACCAGAAGATGGGATCTACTTTAATAAAATTATGCTAAACTCAAAATACTGCCCAAGCGAAGAGCTAGGTGGAGATATTTTCGATATAGTGAAACTTGATAAAGATAATATAATAATATATATGGCTGACGTATCTGGCCATGGAATTAAATCCTCTTTGATAACGATGTTCTTAAGACAGATATTGAGAGGATTGAAAGATAAAGGCTTAGACTTAAATATTGCCTTAAATGAAATGACAAAGAGTTTTAACGACTTAAAACTCGGCGACGATAAATATTTTTCGATTGCAATGGTGCTTTTCAATACACAGAAAATGAACTTAACTATATTAAATGCAGGCCATAATTGTTTACCGATTATTATTAATGAAGACAAAGAAGTGAAAGAGATTCAGGTATATGGATTACCGGTATGCAGCATTGTTGGTGAAACGATACATAAGACAGAGACGATTTCAATCAAAAAAGGGAATAAACTTATTCTTTATACAGATGGGATCCCAGAAGCTTTCAATAAGGGAAAGAAAGAATACTTTGGAACGGAGTCAATTATTAGTTTGCTTAATGACAATAAAGAAGCTAGCGGAGCAGAGATTGTTGAAAAGATAATGATGAAAACCCTTGAATTCTCTAACTCATCGTTAATAGACGATGCGGCTATTCTGACTGCAGAGTTCCTATAAGTATTATAAATAAATTGCGCATTTAATTTAAAGGAAGTTAGACTTTCATTAACAATATGAACAATTCTCCATTATGCTAATTCAGATTTTGCCCTTTGCTCTTCTATAAAAACATTAGCCAGTTCATCAGCCCTATTGTTTCTCATAACAATTTCTTTGAATTCCTCAACATTAAACTTAGGACCATTAACTTGAAGAAATTTATCATAGTGCTTCGGTATATCTGTTTTTTTACTTTTTAAACTTATATGACCTTTAACTCGATAAAATGTTACATCGTGAGCTGCAATTAAGGTGATAAGCTCTTCCCAAAGATCCTTATTCTCTACAGGCGTTTTCTGTGAGGTCGTCCAATTATTATTCTGCCATTTAATATACCATTTCTCTTTGAAACAGTTGATTAAATATGAACTGTCGGAGTATACATAAACTGTTTGATTTGGTTTCTTAATTGCCTTTAAACCTTCTATCAAGGCGAGCAGCTCCATCTTATTGTTAGTAGTATTGATTTCTCCACCATATATTTCCTTTTCATGTTTACCATAAACTAAAATAGCCCCATAGCCACCGATATTAGTTTCGAGCTGATTGCCAGAGCAAGCACCATCTGTATAAATGTGAATTATATCCATAAAAATCTCCTATAATGATGGAAAACAATCAAAAGTTCGTTCGCACAAACTGATATTTTGTATTATACTATGAATCACTATCGAATGAAAACATAAGAATAGAACAAAATTATTCTTTAAATGTAAACCTATTTTAAACGTGACGTAATATGGTTGTAATAATGATAATGTATAATTTCATTAATGAATGATATTGGAGACATACCTATGAGAAAAATTATTGTTAGTTTTATATTAATTATTATGATGTTAGGGACAACAAGTTTGGCTTTTGCCGCAAATGATCCTAATGTTGTTGTTGTTAATCCCGAGCAGTATAGCACTGTATACTCGGATAGTTTGCTTGTCTCCGTTAAAGTACTTCAACCAAAGACAATCAAAGTTGCTTTTTATGAAGAAAAGCAAATGGTTAAGGGAGTTGCAACTTCTATAAATGTTACCAACTTTAACATGGCTACAGA
>CAYRVM010000019.1:9286-11392 GCA_964427575.1 uncultured Oscillospiraceae bacterium
ATCTTCATTGATGCTCAACCTTCCACAATGCAGCTTATTCAAAACTTCTTTAAGAGTATATTTGGAAGTTAAAGGCGGCGAGAAAAATGTTCAGGCCTATACATATTGAAAGAACAAAGTCTATTTTGATAGTAGTATTGTTTATGACGACAATACTACTATTCTATTTTTTGTGGAAAGATATATCTTTTGGTGGAATTAAATTACCAATGGATTTCCTTGGCCAAAACAATACAGAGAAAATGCCAATCGCTGAAGAACTAATCGTACCAGAATCAATTTCTGTAAATTTCGGTGGGGATCTCTACACAAAGATTAGTCTTAATACTAGCGAGTATTGGCTAAGTTTCAGTAATGAATTTAGTAAATTCGGAGAAACTGAAAACATTACAATAAGTGAAATAACTAAAGCTCAATATGATAAGGCCACAAGTTTTCGATCAATGGAGCTTAATTTTAATTATTGGCTACCTTTTATAGATTCATGTAATGCTTTTAATATAAAAACCCAGACAAATTATTCTGCAATAGAAGCAATTTCAAAAATCACATATTCCCTAGCTAGTCCCGAGAGCATTTTGATTTATGACGGTAAGAATAATAAGTATTATAGGTTGGCAGCTCCAACGGATGTAACCAAGATAAAAGACTTGATACTTAATATAGAAAGTGTTGAGCAGGACAAGTACTACCAATTAGGATCTTACCTTGGGATTGATAATTCAACTTTAATGCCAGTTGCTACAACCTCACAGATGAATAAAGTAGAATACAATAAAGAATTATATGCTAGTAACGCGGAAACTCTACAAAGCTTTGCAGAGTCATTCTTTGGAAAAGGCTTTGATTTTGTACGTAAAATAACCGAAAATGACAATACAATCATTTATATGTATGGTTATGGAGAAAAAATTCTAATATTGAATACAAATGGCAAGTTTGAATATAAAGAAGAGTTTAGCAATACAGATTATCAAGATACTTCATATTTTGACTCCCTAGATTTAGCAATCTCATTTATTTCAGCGCATGGTGGCTGGAGCACAATGAACGGCAATGAATTTACAACAAGATTAGTGTCTACGTCTCAAATTCTTGAAACGGTAAAAAAGGCTATGAATTTGTATTCCAGGCTAATTTAATTGGACAACCAATTAGCTATGAAGACAGCCCTTATTCTCTTATTGTAACAATTATTGGAAATCAAATAACATCTTACCAAAGGGATGTTCTAGAAATTGATCAATCTGAATTAGATAGATTATCAAATGGCGAAAACAATAGCACAATTCCACCTATCGAAATTATAAGTAAAGAATATTTATATATTAGTGAAATTCTCAGTAAGGAAGGCGATACAGTTATTGTAGATACCAGCGATGAGCAGTTTGAGTATACAGCATTAAAAATAAACAATATCAGCACGGGATATTTCAAGTCGGCACAAGATAACGAAACAGAGTTTAAGCAATTGATACCAGCATGGGTTATACAAGTTAACAAGATAAATATATATTTTGATCTATATTCAGGAGAACCGTTAGGGTACTCAAAGGATATCTAGGAGTAAAAATGGATTGGACTAAGGCGAAAAATATAATAATTGCGGCTCTTATTATTACTAATTTAGTTTTAATTGGATCATTATATGTTAAGTTTAACGACAAGCAAGAAATGCAAAAGAGAGAGCTTAGCGATACAATTTCTGTGCTTGAATCTAGAAACATAACAATTAATACAACTCTTCCAAACACTGTTGGCAATAAACCTTTGCTTTATATTGAGTATGACAACGCGGATCAATCTTTAATTGAAGAAAAATTGAAGGGTCAAGTAGGAATTTCATCAGAAATTATTGACCAGTCTTCAATTGAAAAATATATCAATGTATTTTTTACTGAATGCAACATTATGACTAAAAATATTGTATTAAAGAGTATAGTAGAAAAAAATGGGGTATATTCAATAGAGTATAAAAACATGGTTGGAGATATTGCATTAGAGGATAGTTATATCAAGTGCACGTTTAGTGAAGGTAAAATAATAGATTTTCAACGTATATGGCTCAAACCTCTAGATTTTGGTAAAACTAAGAGGGAAGTAATG
>CAYRVM010000019.1:11402-13553 GCA_964427575.1 uncultured Oscillospiraceae bacterium
CTAAAGCTTTAACCATTCTTACTTTTTCAGATTGATTAGGTTTATGAATAAAATAAAAGAGGGACCAGATAAAGATAGCAATATTGTTATAAATGGAATTGAGTTGGTATATTGGCTTGATACTTCGGCACTAGACTTAAACTCCCCTGTTACAGATACTGCCTTTCCTGCATGGAAGTTCACTTATAATAATGGTGAAGTTATACATATTGGAGCATTTGAGATATAATAGCTATATAATATTATGGAAATTAAGTAAGGGGAATAGATGAGTTTAAGCTTTTGTTCATTTTCCAGTGGAAGCAGTGGAAATTGTTATCTGATAAAGTCCGAAAATACAGCATTATTAGTTGATGCAGGAATCAGTCTAAAAAAAATAATTGAAGGTCTGAATGCTACGGATACTCCAGTCGAAATGTTAGCTGGAGTTTTGATTACCCATGAACATATTGATCATGTGCGAAGTATTAAAGCACTTTCCAATAAGCATAAGACAACCGTTTTCGGAAACAATGGTACTTTCCTTGGAAATAATATCAATATACAAGATCAATATAAAATGGAATTTCTTACAGGGGATAGATTTATAATTGGTGATATTGAAATAAAATCCTTCAACATTTATCACGATGCCAGTGAGCCAGTTGGATATTCTTTCTTTAATGAAGGAAAGCAAATTAGCATAGTAACTGATACAGGAAAGATTTGCAGTGAAATTATAGATGAAATAACAGATGCAGATTTATTGATATTAGAAGCCAATCACGATGTGGATATGCTAAGAATAGGAAGGTATCCGTGGTTTTTAAAACAGAGAGTTCTTTCTGAGGTTGGGCATCTCTCAAATGAAGGTTGCGGAGAAGCAATCTTAAAGATTATTGAGAAAAAGGAAAAGTATAGGAAAGTTCTACTTGCTCATCTAAGTAAAGAAAACAATTTTCCAGAAATGGCATATCAGACTGTAAAAAATATTCTGGAAGAGAAGGATTATTATATTGGAAAGAATGTCGATATAAATTTGATATTGAGAGACGAGTTTAGCAAAGTATTTATTGTATAATTCATATAGAAATGTATATGGAAAGGTAGTAAGATAATTGAAAATTTCAATTATAGCAGTTGGAAAACTGAAAGAAGTTTACTGGAAAGAAGCCGTTAAGGAATATAGTAAAAGACTTAGCAGATATTGCCAATTGACTTTAGACGATGTCGATGAAGTCAAGAGTAGTGATAATGTGAATGAAGCAGAGAAAATGAGCATTCTCAAGGGCGAGGGGGAAAACATCCTAAGAAAAATAAAGAAGGATAGTTTTCTTATAGTCTTAGATATTAAAGGGCTTAAACTTTCTTCGGAACAGCTTTCGGAGCGAATAAATGAGCTTGGAATTATGGGAAAAAGCAATATTACTTTCATTATCGGGGGATCTTTAGGACTTTCGTCTGAAATCTTAGAAATGGCCAACCTTAGACTATCATTTTCTGATATGACTTTCCCTCATCAAATGATGAAGGTTATTTTGCTTGAACAAATATATAGAAGCTTTAAAATAAATAGTAATGAGATGTATCACAAATAAATTTTGTGTTATAATAACTCGGTTAATCAATTATTTTGTAATATATAAAAATTTAACATATGAAAGGAGAGAGTGATTTTAATCATTCGAAAAAAACTATGGGTAAAAAAGTATTAATTATCGGTGGGGTTGCTGGAGGCGCGAGCACAGCTGCAAGACTTAGAAGGTTAGACGAAGAAGCTGAAATTGTTATATTCGAAAAGGGAGAATACATTTCATATGCAAATTGTGGTCTTCCATATTATATTGGCGGGGTTATCTCCGAAAGGGATGCTCTACTTTTGATGACACCAGAATTAATGAAGCAAAGATTTAATATAGATGTAAGAGTTAATAATGAAGTTATTAAAATAGATAAAGATAGCAAAAAAATAACTGTTAAGAAAACTGGTACAAATGAAGAGTATGTTGAAAGCTACGACGTTTTAGTAATTTCTACAGGCTCATCACCGTTGAAACCACCTATTGAAGGTATTGATGGTGAAGGTATATTCACATTATGGACAGTTCCAGATACTGATGTTATCAAGAAATATATCGAAATTGAAAAGCCAAAACGCTCAGCAGTAATTGG
>CAYRVM010000020.1:0-13437 GCA_964427575.1 uncultured Oscillospiraceae bacterium
CGGACATTCGTGCATCAGAAGCTGCTGCAGTTAATGCCATGGCATATGTTGAAATATCTATATTGTTTTGGCCAAAACTCCCTTTATTTAGAATTTTGCCTACCATCAAACCATAATTGTTTTTAAGGCCCTCAATGCCTATCTTTCTATTGAGCAGGATACTATCTTTGACTATTCCTAAATTATCTAAATCTACGTTTTCCACAAAATCCATAATTGTTGGTAAGTTTAGGATTGGGTAAGTATCGTCAATATAATTGCATCTTTTAGAAATTAACTTTTTTGAACTTTGTTTAACCCCATCAACCTCAATCAAAGTGATGTTTGTATGCAAATCTTCAATGACAACTCTTGCAGAGTGGTTGGAGTTTGAAACGATCAATTCAATATATAACTTCTTGTCTGTTTCAGCTTTCTTTACACGAACAACTCCATCCTTCACAAGAGATTTTGCTCGGATTACGTCTTCAAGTGAAATGCCAGACAGCAATTCCATCCTTTTATCTATATCTTCTGCCAAACTTCCTAATGCCGCAGCAAGGTTGATTCCGCACCCATCTGCACCGGGAATTGTAACAGCGAGCGCGTTCTTAAGCACATTCCCGCTAGCTATAACCTCAATAGAAGTAATTTCATCGCTGTTCAAAAATTTAGCCGCAACGGCTGCGGCATATGCAATAGCAATAGGCTCGGTGCACCCAAGGGCAACAACGAGCTCAGTTTTAAGAATTTTTAAAATCTCCTTGGAATGCATATTAAAAAAGCACCTTACCTTTTGTATTTCTGAAAAAATTTAAGCGTCACTATTGTATTTGAATATTATTAAATTCAGCACCATTGACTGTCCAAGTTCTGAAACCTGTATATGTAGCATCAGTTGGAGTTAAAGTGTTTGCATAAGAATATACTGCAACAGGAGTCGTACCTCCATCTATAAATGCCTCAACTTTACGTTGGGTTGGGCTTATATTTGTTACCTTTAGGGTTACTGTATGATCTTGAGTCCACCAAGTCGGATTAGTAGTCTTATTTGGTGGAGGGGTATAGGATTGAAGAACCACAGGATTTTTTTCTGAGCCCGCTATACGAGGGCGTATAATATATGCTCCATTGGCATTTTGGCCTCTATCAAGTTGAAAAATAAAACCTGTATCATTCAAAGTGGTGTCAAAGGCTACTCCAAAACCGCCAGTAGTACCAGCAGATAATGAACCATTCGCTGTAATTGTGTATTCTCCAGAACCTTTCGGATTTTTTATCAAAACAACTCCAGCAGAACTAGTTGTAAGCGAACCATTGGTTGTGTTAACTACCCAGGCGCCATACTTTACTACCATATCATTAGATTTTTTTAAGTCTGTAAATTTTGAAGCTGTAAAGCTTGAAAAGTCATATAATAAAGAATATGCGACATTTCCGACACTAAAGTCTGCATTATGGCTAGCTATTGAACAAGTGAGTATTAAGGAATCACCAGACTTCTGCCATGTAATTGTTCCCCCGGAAGGGCAAGGAATAGTATCTGCAGAAACTATATCGTTTGGAAATTTTGCTAAATATGCAACTATTGACTCGCCATTAGTGATTGGTGTGTTTCCGTTAACCACACAATAGTCATAATGTCTTTCGAGGGTTGCCCTATTATCCTGACAAACTCGAGCTTTTGAATAGTCCGTAAAACCCGTAAATTTTGGTATTATTATCGCAGCAAGTATACCAATAATAACTATGACTACAATTAGTTCAATTAAAGTGAAGCCTAATTTATTCTGTTTACTTAATTTATTTATTAACATTGGCTTGCCTTTCAAAATAGCAAATGTATTAGCAAATCGAGCATTAGCTTTCAAGAGAAATTTATAATGAATTTTAACATAAATATTAAGTATATTCAATAAAAGAAACAAGTTAAGCACCTGATTTTGATGCACCATTTATTTTGTGATATAATGAGAAATATTATAATTTGACATGGGGGGAAATATTGTGAAGCCGGAAAAAATTCTAATTGTTGACGATGACAAGAATATTTGTAAGTTAATTGAACTATATTTAACCCATGAAGGCTATGAAACAATATGCTGCAATGATGGAAGTGCTGCTTTAGATTTGGTTAAAGCAGGAACATTTGATTTAGTGATATTAGATTTGATGTTGCCCCTCATCAATGGTTTTGAGGTATGTAGACTAATAAAGGCAGAGACCCAAATACCAATCATTATGGTTACAGCAAGGGATCAAATTGATGATAAAGTCGATGGCTTTAATGCTGGAGCTGATGACTACGTTGTTAAGCCATTTGAACCAAAGGAACTTGTAGCAAGAGTCAAAGCGAGATTAAAAAATAAAAATCTTGGGAATTTGGATAATCACAAAGGGCCACTGATTGAGGATAACTTATGGGTGAACCTTGATACTTACGAAGTTAAGGTTGATGGGGTGAAAATTTCCTTGAAACCAAAAGAAATCCAATTGCTTCACTATTTGATGGAGCATAAAAATGTTGTTTTCAATAGAGACCAACTATTGCAAAAGGTATGGGATTATGAGTATACAGGCGATACTAGAACGGTGGATGTTCATGTTAAGAGACTTAGAGATAGCCTTGAAAATTCTTCTGAAAAATGGGAAATCAAGACCATCTGGGGTGTTGGATATAAATTTGAGGTTAAATAATGAAGTTTAAAACTATCTTTTCCAGGTTAATTCTAACTTATATTCTAATAACTATTTTGGCAATTGTCATCTTGTCTGTTGTAATTTCCTATGTCTATCAAAACTACATATTTGAAGAAAAACGAAAGAGTCTTGAGAGCGTTGCAAGCAAGGTAGTTTCGATGACAGAAGATTTTTACCAAGGGGAAATTAAAATTGAGGAGCTTAATATAGCAATAAACGCAATGGGTTACAGCACGAACTCAATGGTTTATGTTTTAAAAATAAACCCTGCCGACTTTAAAATAGAAGATCTTAAACTAAAGGGTTTGGAAGAAGTAATAACTCAGCAGGATATGGAAAAAATTCTTGCCGGGGAGAAAATATATAACAAGAAAAAATATTCTAAAGATTTCGAGACGGATGTACTAATTGTAGGCTATCCATTAGTAGTTTCAAATGAAGTAAAGGGAGCTGTAATAGTATTCTGCCCAGAAAATAATTTAAACAAATATATCACGAAGATGGATTTAAAAATCTGGCTTTCGGCACTTATAGTCTTCTTGCTCAGCTTAATACCAATATACTTTAATGCGAGGAAAATATCTAAGCCTATTAAGGATATGGATATGGTTCTAAGGAAGATTGCCAACGGCGAAGCGGTTGAGGAAAATATAATAAAATCAAACGATGAAATTGGGAGACTATCTGAGTCATTTTGGGAAATGCAAAGGCAACTTGAAAAAACTGAAATTATGAGAAGAGAATTAATTGCTAATGTATCTCATGAATTGAGAACGCCCCTTACATCCATGAATGGATTTGTTCAGGGTATGTTAGATGGAATTATCCCGGAAGAAAAATACAGAGAGTATTTGGAGCTTATGAAGGAAGAGAATCAACGCCTAATTAGGCTTACTTCAGAGATCTTAGAAATAGCAAAGACACAAAGTGAAGAAATTAATAAATGTTAACAATTTGTTTACATTTCATCAAATTCAAGTTCACATTTAGGGATTATAGTATGAATATAAAAGCTTACATGCTATTAATCAGAAGGGAAGAGGTGTTATGAATATATTTAAACAAATTAGGGCAATAGCCTTATGCTTATGTTTAATTATTTTAACAGCATGTGGGAGCAACTTAGAAGCAGTAAATGATAGTGGTGATATTAATGATGGCACACAAAGTGTTACAGCCTCAGCTATTCAAGGAGACAATACTGGAAGCTCATCAGATGGTTCAGAAACAGTTACAGTGCTTGCAAAGTCAAATAACACAGTCTCTGATAAAGAAAAGCAAGAAGTGTTAGATCAACTAGGCGCTGAAATGGATGGATTGTTAAATACAATAAACGAAGTCGAAGCAGAATCAATTCAGGATTCAGAACTGAGTTTTTAAAAGTTATTAAGGAGTGAATGAAATGAAAAAAATATTTATAGCTTTAGTTACATTAACACTGGTCTTCGGTCTTAGCGCAGTAGCTTTTGCAACCGATGACACACAAACTACTTATCAAGGTAAGAATCAAAAGCACATGGGAGAATTGAGAATCACCCCACCAGCAATTGGAACTCTTACACCTCAAGCAATAAGAACTATGAAAACAACTCCACCAGCTTTCGGATTAAATCAACAAGCTAAAACAACATTAGCTGCTTTGAGAGCTGACATTAACACAAATAGGGAAGAAATAAACGCAGCAAGACTTCTTGTGAAGGAAGAATTGACGCTCATAAAACAAGAAATTAAAGTATTAAGAGATAGCGAAATAGGACTTACAGAAGAACAAATGGCAACTATTAGAACAAGACTTCAAGCAACAAAGACTGATAGAGAAACATATAATATAGAGCATAAAAAGATAATGGTACTTCATAAGGCAGCAATTCAAAAGGCACATGGCACAAAAGATTTGACTATAGCGGTCGTTGCAATGCAAAAGATAATAGCAGAGCAAGAATTAAGAATAAAAGATTTAGGCTATATTCATGATAACTTGGTTCTACTTTTGGAAGACCTAAAGGTTAGAAAGATTTAAAACTAAATAAAATATTAACTAAGCAGTTAAGTGAATAATTAAACCATAAATCTCCTAGTGCAAATCAGAATATTGTATTCAAATAGGATTTGCACTGGGAGATTTATTTTTTGGAGAAATGGCACAATTCATTACTGAGTTTGGTATATAATTGTGAATAGTAATAAAGCTATTGAGGACGGAGGAATCGAATTTGTTTAATTTATATGAAGAGGCCAAAGAAGAATATCAGGAAGACTTTAGAAGAGATCTAAGAGTCTTTGCGAAGGACTGCATGCTTGAAGAAATAAGATTTGTGGATGTAAAAGAGCTAGAAATCCTCGATGAGTTTAAAGAAAGACTGCCAAGGTCAATTATGGCTGATGCGAAAACGGTTATTATATGTAGCATATATATTGGGGCTTTTTATCTTGATGGTTGGGAAAAGGGAACGCATGTTAAGACTAGTAGACTAACACTTTCGGGATTTTATTTCAACGTAGTTGACCCGCTTCAGCCAATAGCGGATTATCTTATTTCAAAAGGATACAAAGCTCATATCTGCGATGGCTTCGTCGAAGATTCAGAATCAATTCCGCTAAAAAGAACTGCAGTCAAAGGCGGGTTAGGTTGGATTGGCAAGAACTCATTATTATTGAATGAAAAGTATGGAAGTTGGCAAGCCCTAGGAGCAATAATAACCAATGCCGATATTTCTGAAATATATGAAGAGAAGAAGAACCAATGTGGTGAATGCAAAGAATGTATTAAAAATTGCCCATCAAAGGCCATAGAAGAGCCGGGAAACTTCATTCGCAAAAATTGTCTTTCGCACCTATTGGAGGATGAGGTCGTGGCAGAGGAAGTCATTCAGAGTAATCCTGGATATTTTGTAGAATGTGATATTTGCCAACTGGTCTGCCCTTGGAACAGCAAACATATTTCCACACCTCTCACAACACCAAGATCAAAACTCTTCAATAAAGAAGAGTTAGAAAGATTGTTTGATTATGAATATATTAGAAATATTAATGAAGAAGAATTTAATGAAAAGATAGTCCCTCATCTATCTGGGATTTCATTATCATACGAAATGTTCATGAGAAATTTGAAGCTTTAGACTTATGGGAATTTTTTGATAGAAGAATTAATGGCATGTGATATAATGGACTCAAAGTTAATTGTTACAGACATTGTTGAGGAGGGTTATTATGAGTGGATTTAGCGATAAATTAGGCAAATTACTAGGTGAAGCAAAAGTAAAGTCGGCTGACTTAAAGGATAAGGCAAAAGATTCATTAGAAGAAGCTAAAGTTAGAACTGTAGACATTCGAGCTAAAGCAAAGGATGTTTACGATGATGCTATGGAAAGAACAGTAGACGTAAGAGCAAAGGCCAAAGATGTATACGAGGATGCAAAAGTAAAATCTGCTGATATGCGTGACAAGGCGGAAGTCGTTATTGAAGATGTAAAGAAAAAAGCTGAAGAGTATAGAGTCGAAGCAGAAAAAGCAGCTGAAGAAGCTAAAAATAAGGAAAAGTAAGTTAGTGCCAATAAGGAGGTATCATATGAATATTAAGAAATTATTAGCAGTAGTATTTGCGATGATATTTATACTAGTTTTAATTACTGGTTGTGGCTCTTCTGGAACAACAGATGAAACCACACCTGGGGATAGCACTGGGACTCCAGTAGCAACAGATCCATCCAATATAGATACTACATATCTTGCTAATGTGCTAGCCAAAGGAACCGCTATAAGCGAAGGTGTTAGCTACGATATGAAAATAACTGCGGCAGGACAGACAAACGCTATGAGCTATGCGATGGAAGGCGACAAGATTAGAACTGCTGGATCATTTAATGGAGTTGAAAGCGTTATGATAATTGATTCGGAAAAAATGATCAGTTATGATCCAGCTTCTAAGACAGGAATGATGTTTCCAATTGGAGATAAAGGATCAACAGGAACAATTCCAACTAGTCCAGGAACATCAGGTGCGCCAGATACTAATCTCAATGACAATTTTGATTCGAACTCTTTAGTTTTCGAATCAAAAGGTGAATTCGATGGAGAAGAATGCTTAATAGTAAGCGCCAAAGATCCTGCAAGCACAGGGACAATAAAAATTTGGATCAATGAGCGCCTTGGGATGGTTGTTAAAATGGAAGGCTCCACAGCAGACGGACAAACCTTTTCAACTGAACTTACGAATATTAAAGTTGGAAAACAACCTGAAGGAACATTCGATGTACCATCTGATATAAAAATTGTCGAAATCCCAGCAATGTAATTAAATAGTCAATATCAAAAATTAAATCGAAGGGCTGTCGCCCTTCGATTTTTTATATTACTTTTTATTTGGTAAAGCCGCATTCTATAGTTAGTGCTCTTTGTCCTTATAATCCCTATTAAAGTTTAAAATCTTTGAACTAGTGTGATAATTTTCTTTTGACAACTTAGATATTGTAATAAATACAAGTGCATTTGCAAATAAGCCAACTGCTCCACCGTAGGAGGAAGTAAAATGCAATATATATGTGGATACTGAGAGAATGATAATGCCAACCAAGATTCCTACAATCGCAGCATTAGCATTTGATCTCCTCCAAAACAAAGCACCGACTACAGGAACAAAAACTTGAGCGGTTCCGCTTAAAGCTATTAAACCAGTCTGCACAATTAACTCAGGTGACTGTATTAAAACAATATACGCGACTACCGAAAAAACGATAATGGCCCACCTACCAACATATACCAATGACCTATCAGAAATATCCTTATGGAAATATCTTTTATGAATATCAATTGAGTAAACAGCTGAGATAGCGTGTATTTGAGCATTGGCAGTCGAAAGCGCAGCTGCAGCACCGCAGCAAAATAAGAATGCCGCAAGTCCTGAGGGTGCATACTTCACAAGTAGAACAGGGAAGATTGTGTCTGGTCTTGCCAAATTTGGCTCAAGTAAAATTCCAGAATACCCAGATAAAACAGATCCCATGTATGCAATAGTCATGAAGGTTAGAAGAAAAGGCATTATATTAAAAGCTTTTCCGCTTTCTGCTGCGTACATTCTAATCCACAATTGAGGTCCCATCAAAGCACCTATTGGGGTCATTATAAACATACATACCCATAGCAAGACGCCTGCATTGCCTGAAGGCCCTGGGAGTTGCAAATAGCTAGGGTCAATATTGTTGACATGCTGAAAAATATAGGAAATGCCTCCCGCTTTATATGAAAGGTATATACCACCAATGATTAGACCAGAAAAAATCAATACGCTGTAAAAAATATCAGCCCAAGCTACAGCTCTCAAACCCCCAGCCCAAAGATAAATTATTATAACCAAATAGAAAACAAGGCCGCTTACTCTCCAAGGTATTATGCCCCCTGAAGCTACTTCTATAAGATAAGCTCCACCTGAAAGCTGTATTTGAAGATATAGAATAGTAAAGATTAACATAATAGCAGTTATTATTATGTTTAGAATTTTAGATCCATAAATATCATTGAAAAAGTCGGTTGGAGTAATATATTTGTGGATTCTACCATAATGCCAAATACGTTTCCCAATTAAATAAAACAAAACACCGAAAAGGATATTCCAAGCAATTGCAGTTAAATAGACAGGCCCCTTTGTATAGAAATATGAAGTTGAGCCCATAAAGGCAAAAGAACTCCACCACGTTGCATATACAGTAAGAAAGAGTACAACAGTAGGCATCTTTCTACCTTGCACGAAAAAATCTTCTACATTGTTCAAGGAAGCCCTTCTAGACATTTCGCCTATCCAAAGTGGAATAAATGTAAATATGAAAATAATTGCTAAAGCAGGAACCTGAATTTCCATAGTGTAACCTCATTACAAAAAAAGTTTAATATAGAATAATTGACATATTGATAATTTTTTACAAAATACTATGATTAAATTTATAGCCAACGCCACGAACGCTTATAATGTATTTGGGATTGTCTGGATTTGCCTCGATTTTTTTCCTAAGATTGCTTATATAAACCATGATTGTCCTTGAATCGCCTTCTAAACTATTTGTCTGCCAAACCATTTCAAATAGCTGATTCATACTAAAAATCCTCTTTGGATTGCGGATTAATATTTTTAAAAGTTCAAGCTCTTTGATGCTCAAGACAATAGGTTTACCATCTGCAAATACTTCGCGGGATGTAAAATTAATTGTAAGTCCGGGCATATTGAAAACTTCCTCAAGTTCTTCTGAAGTATTTGAAATTCGAACACGCCTCAAGTGAGCTTTTATTCTAGCAACAAGCTCTCCTGGTAGAAATGGCTTTGTTATGTAATCATCGCCGCCAACAGAAAGAGAGATTATTTTATCTATTTCTTCGGCCTTGCAACTCAGAAACAATATAGGCATATGATACTTTTTACGAATCTCCAAACACAATTCTACGCCATCCATATCAGGCATCATAATATCTAATATTACAAGGTCTGGCTTTTCTTTAGCAATTAGGGCTAAAGCTGAAATATGCTCATAAGCAGAGATAGGTGTAAACCCCTCCTTAGTTAGGTATGAGGAAATTAGAGCATTAATGTCTTTATCATCGTCAATAATAAGTATCTTTTCAGCTGCCATAACAATTCTCCCTTATTTCTAAATCAATATTATTCCTTATAAACAGGTAAAGAAAAATTGAAAGTACTTCCCTTACCAACTGTGCTTGAAACCCATATCCTGCCGTTGTGTGCGCTAATAATTTCTTTAGAAAGTGCCAAACCAAGGCCACTTCCTTTTTTACCATTAACAGGTTCCGAGTTTACACTTCTATAGAATTTTTCAAATATATTTTCTTGCTCAGCAAGAGGAATCCCGATACCTGTGTCTGAGATACTTATAGTAATCATCTTTTGCTTATCATCCACATGGCAAGAAACACTTATGGTGCCACCTGGTTCAGTGAATTTAATTGCATTATACAAAATATTCGAGAACACTTGCTCTAATCTTTCGTTGTCAGCAATAAAATCGCATTTAATATTACTAAATGCATTTGCATTTGCGTTTGGGTAAAATTTCAAACCCATATTTTTAACATCCCAAGAATACTTATGAACTAAATTGTTTAGAAAATCACCAGCCGATAATTGCATAAATTTAAAGTCGAACTGCTTTGTTTCCATTTGTGAAAGTTCGTACAAGTCATCGGTCAATCGCTGTAAGGTAAGAGATTTTGAATGGATAAGATCTATAGCATCTCTCTTTTTCTTATCATCGACAATCGTACCATCTTTAAGTGCTGTGATATATCCTAAGATAGATGTCATTGGCGTCTTTAATTCGTGGGATATATACGAAAGGAATGACTCCATCGACTTTTTAGATGATTGCAATGAATCCTCAACTTTCTTTCGACCAGAAACGTCTCGAATAATTCCATCCACTGCGATTAGAGAATCGTTTTCATAAATAGCCGAATTGTGAAATTCCATCCATATCATTGCGCCTTCCTTTGTATACCAGCGCACCATTTTATGTTGGATATAATTTTCTGTTTCAACTGGAGCGGCATCATCTCCTGAAAATAAGCTGATAGCCGTTATTTGATCGTCGAAGTGGCTTATTTCTATATGCAATTTTGGGTTATTATAAAATTCATTTGGAGCATATCCAGTAATCTTTTCAATAGATGGACTAATATATGAAAAACATGGAAATGGCGAAAGCTGGTAGTAAAAAATAATATCAGTGGCGTTTTCTGCCATTATTCTAAAAAGCTTATCCTTCACAAAGAAATCTTTCTTCATCTTGGCCAGGTAAATAAGTAGAATACAGAAATTTAAAGTATTAGACATTAATACTTCTATTAAATATATGGACTCCATATGCAAACCACCTGTCTCAAAATATGAAAAGGTAGCCTTACTTAAGCCCCAAGACAAAAATATTATTAAGGATAGCGCTTTTTCCTTGCGCTCGATATCCCAATTCTTAATAATTTCATAGCATAAGACTATAGTAAGCATTACTTGGTAAATAGAGATGGGCAAATACGCCAAATTCAAATCAAAATCGTAAGCAACCGCTAAAGCCATCCAGACCATTAAATATAGAGAAAATTTAAGCCAGTAACCAGGAATAGAGATATGCATAAAAGCATATGCGCCATATAGAAGATAAAGAATATTGAGAAGATCTAAAATCTTCCGAGCCTCGAGCAGAGGAAGAGAAGACATATCCTTAGAAATAATCAAACAAAGTAGACCAAGAGAATAGAAGATCCAACTGTAGCCCCAGTAAAAAACAAACTTCTCCTGGCTTTTAGAAAAAAAGCTAAAGTATACAATTGTAATCATCATTGCAAACAACATGAATGCGAATAAAAAACCATAAGAGTCTTGCATACTTATTTCTCCTAATTAAATACTTTAATGTACATTATACACTTTATAAATTGAAAATAAAAAGTATATTGTATTTCTTTAGAAATCTTTTAGAATTCGTTAAGTGGATTTTAAGAAATCCTATTTAGAATGAGAGTAAGAATATTTTGACTATTATACCGACACTATTGGAAAGGAAGTTTGTCGATTTATAATTTAGCAGTTCACCAAATTCCCAATTTGAAAGGAGATTATAATGAAAAGTCGTATACCAACAATCATAATCGGATTTGTAGTTCCGATGGTCGCAATTCTTTTAGCTTTTCCACTTTATAATAAAATTGAACCTTTTGTTTTAGGATTCTCTTTCAACTATGCATGGATGTTTGCTTGGCTAGGATTAACTTCCCTTTGCCTTCTTATCGCATTTAATTTAGATCCTTACAACAAAAAAGACGACAAAGAAGAAAAGGGGGGGAAATAAATGGCATTAGCAGTATTCTCCGGGATTTTGATTTTATCCCTAGTTATAGCAATAGCATCTAAAAGAGGTGCAATCGGTTCAAGCATGAACGATGTAATGGTAGCAAGTGGCGGCTTCGGCGCATTTCTAATATTCTTCGTATCAGTTGGTGAAATTTATAGTATCGGTACTATGCTAGGTGCTCCAGGGTCCGTATATGCAAAAGGTGCAATGTATGGAACATGGTTCATCTGTTATATTCTTTTAGCTTATGTTGTAGGTTACTTCCTAAATCCAGCAATATGGAGAATGGGAAAATTAGCAAACGCAGTATCTATCGGCGACGTTATCGGCTGGAGATACAACAGTAAAGCTATGCAAGTTCTAACTGCAGTAATTGGAATCATGTTCTTAACACCATGGATTCAAAATCAATTTGCAGGTATGGGAATATTATTTAATTATCTTGACATAGGCGTTAGCTTTGGCGCTGGCGTAGTTGTTTCATCTGCTCTTGCATTTGCATATATTGCAATCGCAGGTATCAGAGCTCCAGCATGGGTTAGTGTACTAAAAGACATTCTTTTAGTGTTAGCTATCGTTATTGCGGGCGTTACAGCAGCAATGAAAATGCCAGGTGGAGTTGATGGAATATTCAGATCTGTAGCAACTACAGCTCCTGAAATGTTAACAGTTCCAATGGAACCTATCACAGCAGGTTTCACATTTGTAATTTCTACAATCCTATTCCAAATGCTAGGATTCTATATGTTGCCAATATCATTCCAGGCAATATTGACTAGTAAAAATGAAACAAATCTTAGAAGAAACTCTATATACATGCCTCTATATATGATCATGTTCCCATTCCTAATCATAACTGCTTACTTCGCGTTCGCAACAATCCCAGGATTGGAAAAACCTGATTATGCTTTATTAGCAGTAGTAGTTCAAAACTTACCTGATTGGGTAGTTGGATTAGTAGCTGGTGGTGGTGCTTTAACAGCGATTCTTGTAATGGCTATCACAGCATTATGCGTAGGCGGATTGTTCTCAAAGAATATTCTTGGAGTTCTTAAGCCAGATATGAAGGAAAGCAACATGGTTCTTTGGACTCGTGCTGCAACTGGAATATTCTTATTCTTCGGAGTAATGAGCGCACTTTATTTCCCACAATTAATGGCTAACGTAGTTACTCTTGCATACTCTGGATTAACTCAAACATTTATAGCTATATTCTTCGGATTCTTCTGGAGAGGCGCTACTAAATGGGGAGTTGGAGCTGGTATGGTTGTTGGGATCTTATGTATATTCTTCTTCAAATTCTCAGGAGTTGCAGTTCCTTTCGGACTAAACCCTGGATTCATAGCTATTTCTCTAAACTTAGTAGTTGCAATTGCTTTAAGTCTTGTAACTAAGGCTGATGCTGAAGCAGTAAGTCGCTTTGAAAAATTCAAGGCAGTTAAAAGCAAAGCTTAAGATAACTAATAAAGGAGAACAAAAATGTTTAAATGTAACAAGGAAAGACTAGAAGACAAAATTAAGACATTCAGCAAATTCGGAGACGCAGGCCATGGTGGAATAACCAGATACTCACTATCACCAGAAGCCCATATGGCAAGAGACGAATATGTGAAAAGAATGAAAGCAATTGGAGCTACCATTGAAACTGACGACATGGCTAATATGTTCGCAACTATTCCTGGAACAGAAGCTGGACTTAAGAGAATCGTAATGGCATCCCACGTAGATTCAGTTAGAAACGGTGGGAACTATGATGGAGTGCTTGGGGTACTTACTGCTATGGAAGTTTTAGAAACTATCGTAGATGAAAAGATTCCACACAGACATCCTCTTACAGCAATGATTTGGACAAATGAAGAAGGTTCACTATACCCACCAGCTTTGATGTCATCAGGAGTTGTAGCTCATG
>CAYRVM010000021.1:0-4591 GCA_964427575.1 uncultured Oscillospiraceae bacterium
CCTCTGTAAAAAATCTTACCCTTTATTATACATAAATTTTTTTTGATTTTCAATCAGTTTATTTCTGTTTTCATTATTACTTTATCAGAATACCATAGCTTTCTTATTTACACAAAGGAATATAAATGTATAATATAAGCATATAAGTAATAAGCTATAGTATTTATTTAAATAGATTGGAGCCAACGATGAATTTTCCAGTAGTCAATGAAGTATGTCAAGTTTCAAAGGTTAAGTTTTTCAATTCCATGTCAATTGCAACTGACATATTTGAACGAATTAAGGTCGGCCACTGTAGAAGAGTAGCCTATACTTCTGTTAGGCTATCCAGTTTTATGAAGCTCCCTATTGAAGATATTAGCAAAGTATACTATTCAGCAATTCTCCACGATGTTGGAATTGGTCTAGCTTATAATGAGTCTAAAGAAAAAATAAAGGATATCGAGGCTTCAGCTCATGAGATACATGGCAAAAGCATTGTCATGGAATTTCTTAATGACGCTCAAATTGGAGAAGCCGTTTATGCTCATCATGAAAACTGGGATGGTAGCGGTTCTTTAGGTCTAAAGGGATCTCAAATTTCATTATTTGCTCAAATGATAAGAGTCTCTGACTATGTTGATAACCATTTCCGTAAGGAGCTTTCATATAGCGATTCTAAAATCGAGATGAGGAAAGCTGTAGAACAGGAAAAAGGCAAGTTATTTTCCGATGAAGTTACCGAAGCTTTTTTGGCGATGTCAGAAGCTGAAGGCTATTGGTTAGATTATAAGAATGAGAATATCAATTTGGAATTTAGAAAAATCGAGGAGTACGATAAGTCAACACTCGATGCTGATCAGTTAATTAATATTTGTAGTATTTATGCGAAAATGGTAGATGAAAAATCGATATACACTTTAAATCATTCCAAATGTATATCTGAAAGTATGGCAGGCGTAACTAAACTTAAGGGGTTATCTGAGATACTTCAGAAAAAAGCTTGTATATCAGGTTTGATTCATGATCTAGGAAAAGCTGCCATACTGAGTAGCGTAATCAACAAGCCTGGTCCTCTTACAATTGAAGAGCGAAACCATATTCATTCTCATCCGTATTATACTAGAATGATTTTAGAAAACATACCTGGTTTTGAAGATATTACCCAGTGGGCATCCCATCATCATGAATTACTAAACGGCAAAGGCTATCCAAATCGCTTTATGGGTGAAGACTTGGATTATTTTTCTCGCCTCCTTACTGTTTGTGACATATACCAAGCATTAAGTGAAGAGCGCTCCTATCGCAGGGCAATGTCAAAAGAGAATGCTTGGAATACGGTTTGCGAGATGAGAGACGGTGGCATGCTTTGCCCTGAAGCATGCTCTGATTTTAAGTTATATATTGATTTAAAATAAGGTACTTTCTTTGCTCTTAAGAATTTTCATATCTAGCTTTACAGTTTCTGTACTATTGTTTTTAAGGTGTGTGAAAGCTCCATACGTTTCGGGCATCCTACTTGCATCTCTCCACTCTATTATCTCCAACTCATCTATTTCAAGCGAGCAGTTTGCCTTTTGCGGAGGGTCCATTTCTATATAAACCATAATTGAATTAGCCTGCTTATCATCTACAAGCGCAGGCAGAATTGGAATTTCTATTGTCTCCCATCCTAACCCTTTGGTTGGAATATCATACCTTTTTTGATCCAGTAATTCTGATACAGGATCTTCTATTGGGTTTCCATCAAAAAACCAATATGAATCAACCCTTAGCCTCGCTTTAGGTTCTCCACTTCCTCTAATGTGCATTCGCACCGTATAAATAGGCTCGGGATCAAGCGGCACTAGCGCTTCATTATAAACTCTATTAGAAACAAGGGGTATCCTAGCTATTGTTCTTATAAATGTAATTTTTTTATCGCTATTTTTTCTCGATAGTCTAATATGGCTGTCTCTCATCTCTTCATTTGATTCAATCTTCCATTGCTCTAAAGGCATCCCCAGTTTCATATGGATCCCCCCAAATAGTACTGCATTTGCCAGCGTATCTTCAAAGTCTCCCCAACGGAAAAGATCTCTGCCAATCATTATCTGATTATTTATTGCGTTATCTGTTAAGCCCATTTTCCCAGGCCAAAGTGAGCTTTGATCTAGCAGAAAAGTTTGCCCGGATTTTATTGATAAGGTTTTTACGCTAGCTTTTATTTCATCAGTGAGTCTTGCTGTACCCCATTCATAGTTAAATTGCACAGGTTTTGACAACGGATCATAAGGTTTAGCAATTTGATATATTATGTTATTTTTCATAATAGACTGAGTATTTAAAAGACTTTTTTCCCATGTCTGAGATATATTCTGCCTAGCAGACTTATCCGTTACCAAAACAGGGAAGTAATCAACAAGTTCAACTGGAATAAATCTAGCCTCTATCATCTTCTCTCCTTCCCAAACAGTCCTAAGGAAACCTGTAAGAAAAGTATCTAGAAAATCTTGATCAAAAGCTAAATTCCCCAAGCTATAAACAATTAGATGACCTTTATACCATTCCATTCCCTGGAGGACATGGGGATGATGGGAAATAACAATGTCTGCCCCTGCATCAATTGCAGCATGAGCAGCATTAATCAATGATATAGATGGCGATGACTTATATTGATACCCTCCATGGATTTGAACTACGAGAATATCTACTTTCTTTCTTAATTCCATTATATCTAAAGTCGATTTTTCAATATCCCAAGATGCTGCACCGCTTTGTCCATTGTCTGCAACGAAGCTCAAAAGCTCTGGATATCTTTCAGAAATCGAGGACCATACTTTAACTTGTTCTGCTTCACTTAAGCTAGGTTTTTTATCTGAGTATAGTGCCCATATCTCACCGATCCTATATCCAGATTCTGGGATAACCCATTCTGCGCTTGTCCAAGCCCAGGTTCTCTTTTCCCATTTCCAATTATCCTGTTGCACCGTCGTTGTTGGTTGCAGATCAGAATTTCTCGGCAAGAAATCATTGACATATGATCCTGTTATGGTCGTATATGCTAGGTTTCCAATGTCCATGCCGTTTTTTGTTATAATAACAGGCTTATTTGCATTTTCTACATTTCCTGCACCAATTGTTTTAATCCCAGCCATATTGAGGGCTTGTATTGTGCTGTCAACTCCTATGTCTCCCCAATCTCTAATGTGGTTGTTTGCTAATGAAACAATGTCTACCCCCATCTGATTAAGCGCATCAACGGATTCTATAGAGCTTTGAAGAAGATGAAGTTTGCTTTTGTAAGCTTCAGTCTTGTTAAATGAACCTATTACAGATTCAAAATTGACATAGCTAACATCAGCATTTGCAAAAGGTGTATAAAGATGCTCAATTATACTTAATGTTCTTGCCTTTGCCATTTCATTTTCGTTTAACCCTGGTTCTAAAGGCTTATCTAAGTATCTTCTCCCAAATATTACGTCGCCACCGAAATTCATTACTATTCGTTTCCCATCCAAGTCAGAAAGAAGTCTTATCTTTATTTCGGTATTGTCTGCTTCAAACCCAATAGGAACTGCTTCCGTTAGATATCCTGGAGCTGAAATCATAATGACATCCGGTCCAATATCCTTTAGTGAAACATTAATCTCACCGTTTATATCTCCTTGGAATTTCATATCTGAACTTTCTGCTGTAGTATTTATGATCTTTTGATCATACCAATCAACTACGGTCAATTTTACACTTATAGAGTCTCCCGTCCCAATATAATTAGCCATAATCAGAATTACTGAGATTATGGCTATTAAAACAACTGCAATTATTCCTTGTTTCATTTTTGACCTCCACCTAATTGTTTAGTAGATTAATTAGGGTTGAATGCTGATCAGATTGTTTGCTTGAATTGCTTCGTTTATTGCTTTGGCATATTTAATTAGTTCTTCATTTGTTTTGCCATCGGCATTGTAAAACGAGTCTCTTAAGCCTCTTGAGAGCTCAATCTGCACTCCTTTTCCCGAAAGATTTCTATTAGTTATATTTAGTTTTTCTTTTCCTGCAAGGCCTTTGGGTGCAGGTTTCACAATAAACCCGGCAGCTTCCAAATTCTTCTGAATTTGCTTCCCAAGAATATTATCTAACCCACCCAAGTATGTCACTTTTTCTGTTCCTGTGCAACCATGTATTGATATGGTTGTGGATGATTTAGAAACCATCGCTAGTGCTGTTTCTTCATTAAATTCAACTGAAGTTAGATGCAATTTACTATTATCTGCCTTCTTTATTCCTACAAACGAATAATAGTTATATTGGCCCTGTGTTGAAATCTCTTTTGCTAGTTCGCTAGTTCCTTTTTCTATCCTACCTCCATGTATTGCAATTATAATCGCTTTTGATTCCGTTGCAATTTTATCTATTAAGTAATCAACTCCATAGATTAGATTAGATTTGCTCATGTCCGGAACAATATCTGAATTTGGAACAGCTCCAGCTGGAACTTGATCCATACTTTCATCTATAATAATATCGTTATTTGATAACAATTCTTTCTCTATAAAAGATGTTTTAACCAAAAAGATTATAGCTACTATTATTAATATAATTATTGATAATTTAGTAAAATTCATTTGAT
>CAYRVM010000021.1:4601-12146 GCA_964427575.1 uncultured Oscillospiraceae bacterium
CAACAGCCTCAATGCCGTTTGAAGCTACGCCGACAATGTCAAATCTTTTGTCAATCGCAAGGAGTTTTTTCAATCCTTCGCGAACAACTTCGTGGTCGTCCGCAATTAATATTTTTATTATACCCCAAAAAAAAGACTCTATTCAAAAATAAAGCCTTTTTTTAATCATTTGTATTTTTATTTATTAAGCTATTTCTTAACTGCAATATAGGTTTTAATTCCTTTATTAACCGCTGCTGCATACTTTGCAAGAGTTGCACTAGGGGCACCAGCAGATGTAAGGAAAGCATCTCTAAGACCTCTTGTGATTTCTATTTGAACACCTTTACCTGAAAGGTTGCTATTTGCTATATTTTGAACATCGGTTCCATTAAGGCCTTCTGGTGCAGGTTTAACTACAAACCCTGCTGCTACTAAGCTCTTTTGTATTTGCTTGCCAAGAGCAGTATCAAGTCCGCCTAAGTAAGTCACTTTATCAGTTCCAGCAGCTCCATGAATGGAAACAGTAAATTTAGATTTTGCAGCCATATCTCTAGCTAACTTTTCGTCAAAGTTTGATGATGTTATATGAAGCGAAAAGTTATCTGAGGATTTAATCCCTATGAATGAATAATAATTGTATGAACCCAAATCAGAAATCGCTTTAGCAAGTTCAGTGGTTCCCTTTTCAATTTTCCCACCATGAATTGCCATAATGATTGCATTTGAGCCAATATCTTTGCTTTCTATTTTATAATCCACTCCATTAACCTCATTGGCGCTTAATGCTCCAAAATTAATATATGTATCCGAAGCATAAACGCTAACTCCAAATGGCATAAACGCCATAAGGATAGCAATTATAAAAATTATTGGTGCTTTAGTAATTGATTTTTTCATGAGATTCCCTTTTTAAGAGTCACCCTTGATATAAAAAAATCTATCCGTGTTCCGGATAGGTTAATTTATAATTCCGGCAACTGGCTGGCATAATACCTTTCGATATTTTAGCCCCTATAGTTTTGCGTCACAAGCTTTCACTTGTTATGCTTTTATCAGTTTTATATTTTCATAATACTCTTTTTCTTCAATTTGTCAACCAAAGAATCTACTTTGCCTCCCAGTATCCACCTCTTCTATTGTCTGCTCCTCCCTTTATTTCCCCAGTCAGCTCATCATAATAAAGGGTATTTACTGCTCCATAATTTATAGAAACATTGTCTTGTATCGTCCTAATTCCATTTGCATTAAGTACATCTGCTACATTTTTTTCTAATGTATCTTCATAAAATAAAATATTGCCTTTTAAATAGAATCGAGAAGAATCAATGGCAATCTGAGGATCTTCATCTTTTCCAATTATACTTATTAATATCTGTGCTAATACCGTTGGGATTCTATTTCCCCCTGGAGTTCCAATGCCTAATACAGGTTTTCCATCTTTGGCTAGTATTGTTGGGCTCATAAATGTTCTCGGTCTCTTGCCTGCTTCCCATTTATTAACGCTATATGTATTCTTATTAAAATTTGTAAGATGATTATTTAGGAAAAATCCTCCAACGTTTATTCCCGAGCCAAACCAAGAAGATAGTGAGTTTGAGCAAGATACCATCATGCCGTTCTGATCAATTATTACAAAATGCGTAGTGTCTTCACTCTCAGATGGTATGGAAGTTAAAGTTTGACCTGATTTAATTATCAACTGTTCAATATAGGCTTTTGATACCATTTCCTGATTATTAATTTCTATAAATGCTGGGTCAGCAATATTATTTATTCTATCCTTATATGCAGCATTTATTATTCTATATAGGTTATAAAAACTTTTTGAATCAACTTTAACATCTCCTACTTTCATGCTCTCAGACATTTCTAAAATTTGGATTAGAGTTATACCAGCAAACGGCGGAGGAGCAGAAAGTATTTGCCAGCCTTTATATTCACCTATCACTGGCTCTCTTTTAATAACCTTATAAGAACTTAGGTCTTCTTGACTAATACCTTTAACTTTATCGATAATGAGCTTTCCTATTTCACCATTATAAAAAGTATTTGACCCTTCTTCTTGAATTTTTTTTAAGCTAAGAGCTAACTCTGGCTGCTTTAAGATCATTCCTGTGCCTGGTTGAATGCCGTTATCATAGAATTCATTTGGACTATTAGCCATTAATTTGTCCTTTGATCGTACTATAATAGTATTTAGCGCAGGGTCTATTTTAAAGCCATTTTCAGCAAGATTAACCGATGGTTGAATCAACTCTTTAATCGGCATAGACCCCAAATCGGTCGCTAGAGTTTCCATTGTTAAAACAAATCCAGGAATCCCAACATATCCAGCTGGGATTGTGCCGTCCGATGGGGATGTTCCTAAATAATCATATATTATTGGCTTCCTATCGTCAGATGGATAGATGAGCATAACGCCTCCTCCACCCATTCCTGAACCATAAGGTTGAACAACTCCAAGGGCATAAGAAACGGCAATTGCCGCATCTACTGCATTGCCTCCATTTTTTAAAACTTCCATTCCGATTTCAACAGCATATGGGTTGCCTGCGCTAACTCCGTAATGTCCTTGTTCTGGGCTTGTTGTTTGGCTTTTATTGTTCTCGGAAGCATTTTGATGAGCTTGCAAATATAAGTTATAGCTAACACCCGCTAAAATTAGAAAGGACAATAAGACTATTAATATTATTGCCTTTTTGCGATTCATATTGATCAAATTTTACCTCTCAACACTAATTTGTCATAATAATATAAATTAATACACTTGTTATTATTATTGAAATGAGAACTTGGAAGTTCACATTCGCCTTATTTTTTTTGACAAAAACTAGATATTTTTCTTTGAAGTTAAGTTTTTTTTCCATCTTTTGTCCTTTCGGTATTGTCTTTATTAATAGAAAATGTGATACACAAATATGCCAGAATAGGTCAATGCCGTTAGTAGGGTTGTGCTTCCTATTGTTGGGATTACACCCTGTCTTTGAATTGTGTTGGCTATCAACCCAGGAATTATTACCCCTAAAGCGCTTAGCTCGCTTAATCCTGTTGGAAGAGTTGGGAATATATAATGCAATGAAATTTTTACAATAATTGCCACTAGAATCATTGCAGCAAATTTTCTCTTACCATATAAAAGTGTAATTTTTTCGATTCCAAATACCACTATTAAATAGGTAATGAGACTTATAAGGAAAGTTATAAGTATGAAAAGTGGCTGGTGAACTACAAGGGCTAAATACCCTGGTACAACAATTCCTGCAGGTAGAAATCCAGTGATTTCAACAAACAGTAAGCTTAAGATGGTTCCAAGAATTAATGCGATATATATGTCCGATAAATACATTTAATCTCCCTACTTTATATTATATTTTATTGTAATAATGTTGAATTTAAAAGGTTGTTTGCATAATCTGTAACTAATTCTATAAATTCTTCACCCGCACCATGTATATTACCAACGCAGAATATTACTCTGTCAGAAAGATTATCCTCAATGTGGCGAAAAGCTTCTATGGTTGGAATTCCTTCGTAATTTTTATATGATTCAGCTTTTATTTTACCTTTATCAAATGCTTCTTTGATTGGTTTAGTGCTTTGCCCTAGGACAATTAATGTTCCTATTTCCATATTTGGTAGTACGTCTTCAGAGTATTGAATGGTTCTATCAACTCTATCAGGTCTACAGTTTAATACGACTATTGGATTTTTAACTGGATAACCTAGGCTTGAAATATGATTCCAGATCATTAAAGTAGAGCTGGGATCATTCGCTGCGAAAGCATTAACAAAATATGCAGGCCTATAATCACCAATAGAACGTATTTGGAGTGCGCCAGGGTCTGGCCTTGCTTTAAGCATGCCCGCAAGCGCTGTTTCTCTATCAATATTCAGTGCCTCAGCTACCGCCAAGGTTAAAGAAACATTTTCGGGGAAGATGATATACCCAAATTTATTCAAATAATTATCTGGAACCCATGATTCTTTAGCTATAATTATTTTGGTATTTCGTTCTTTAGCCTTTTTCGTATAATATTCATCATAGTCTCCGCTAGAGATTATCAAAAAGCCATTGTATGGTATTGTAGCTACAAAAGATTCCGCAATATTATCTAAAGTCGGGCCGCACAAATCCATATGGTCTTCTCTAACATTTACTATAACTCCAATGTTTGCCTTAACTAATTGCTTTTGGAAGGTTGTCTGGTAATCAGGGGTTACAGCCATACATTCTGTTACGAAAGCTTCAGCTTTAAGGCTTACTGCTTCTGCAACAACTTTTTTTTGTTCAATAATATTTGGCCCAAGCGGCCCTCTTTTAAGAGGTCTTTCCTCATCTTTGAACCAGTAGAGAACTCTTGCACTTGTACCTGTCGTTTTGCCGATTACTTTGACCCCAGATTCAACAAGGATACTAGTTATCAATCTTGTAACCGTTGATTTGCCTCTAGTGCCATTTATGTTCACACGAATAGGCAATTTCCTCAAGTTTCTCTCGTGGATAATTTTTTCCCTTATACCAATAGCCGTTAATAATAATATGAAAATGAGTACAAACTCCAAACTAGTTCCTCCATTAATATTTAAATCGCTTCGATTATTAAATACAATAAATTATAATATTAAAACTTCTATCAGGCAAGGATTTTAGATAAATAGCAAAATGAACAAAGGTGATAATATGGCAGTCAATGTTCCTGAGATTGCCATAGCCAGGCTGCTCATGGCTCCTTCTGCCGCTCCCTCTTTGAAGGCTCTGGATGTGCCCACTGCATGGCTCATGCTTCCAATTGCGATGCCCCGAGCGATTGGGTTCTTGATGCGGAATAGGTTCAGGAGCTCGGGGCCGAAGGTTGCCCCAAATATTCCAGTTATAACCACTAGGGCAACCGTCAGAGATGGTATCCCTCCAATTATTGCAGATACCTCAATCGCAATGGGATTCGTTGCACTCTTAGGTAGCATACTGGCTATTAATATTTTATCTGCTCCAAATAATTTCCCGAGAAATATTACAGAAAGCATAGTTGTGACTGTTCCAGATGCTATACCAATCAGCAAGGACACGCTATGCTTCTTAAGAATATGGAAGTTCTTAAATAGCGGTATTGCAAGTGCAACTGCCGTAACTGGAAGCATATAGTTTAATAAAGCATTTTGCGCATGGTATTCATCAAAACTAATGCCTATATTTTTTAATATAACAATGATAATAACTGTGGCAATAACTATTGGTTGTAAGAAAGACCAACTCAAAGCCTTATGTATGACAGTTCCAATATAATAACAAATAAGTGTCAATAGTAACCCAAATATTGGGTTTGAAAGTAGCAGATCTTTTAGTTCATTCATTCCAATCACCCTTGGATCTGTTTATAAGCATCTCTGTAACCTTTCCTGAAACAAACAAGCCAATTATAATGCTTAAGATAATTGGTACAAATATTTGAATTGCTTCCTTTGAAAGCCTATCAAAATGAACCATAATACCTACTGTAGGAACTACGAAAAATAGAGCTAAATATTTTAATATCCATTCCGCAGTTGCTTCCACCCATTGTAGTTTGACTAGTCCAAATACTAAAAATAAGAATAGCAACACTAGCCCAATTACATTTGATGGCAGTGGCAAGTGCGTTGATGTAGAGATGAAATACCCCAAAAATAATGGTGTCAAAATTATTAAAAATTGCTTAACAAACATCTATTATTCCTTCCTTTATATATATACATATTCTTATATCATATAATTCTTCTAATTATAACAAATTTCTTGCCGAAAACACTTAAAACAAATATAATAATGTAATTAAAGAACAAATTTAAAGGAGTGAATAATAATGGCAAATTTTTTAATGGCAGAGCAAAATGGTAGAACTATTCCAAAAGGAGATAAAATCTTTGGTATCAATATGCTTGCTAAGGAAATGGCTGGTAAAGTTGGCAAAGACAATGTAATTAATGCCACAATAGGTTCACTTCTAGATGATGATGGCAACTTACTCGTTTTGCCTACTGTTGTAGACATTCTAAGAGGTTTAAAGCCTGCAGAATTTGCAGATTATGCTCCAATTGCTGGAGTTCCTGCTTTTCTTGAAAGCGCTAAGAAGGCCGCTTTTGGCATCCATTTCCCAGAAGGCTTTACTGATGTAATTGCAACGCCTGGCGGAACTGGTTCAATTAGAAGTACAATTCAAAATTATTCTAAAAGATTTGATCAAGTTCTCACTACGGATTGGTACTGGAGTCCATACCAAACCATTGCTGGGGAATTGGAAAGAAAAATAACTACTTTTAATATGTTTGACGATAAAGGGAATTTTAATATTGCCTCTTTAGAAAGCAAATTTACTGAAATACTTTCTGCTCAGGATAGTCTGGTATTTTTGTTCAATGCACCTGCTCATAACCCAACCGGATATAGCCCAACACCATCTGATTGGGATAATATAGTAGATTTGATAAAGGAAAAGGCAAAGAATTTAAGCAAGAGGATTATACTTTTTGTTGATATCGCATATATCGATTATGCTGGAGATGTAAATAAATCAAGAGAGTTTATACCTAAACTTTCCTCTTTTCCAGACAACGTTTTAGTTATCTTTGGTTTCAGTATGTCAAAAGGTTATACCCTCTATGGAATGAGAAGCGGCGGGAGTATTTGTCTCAGCCAAAATAAAGCTGTAGTTGAAGAATTCAATATGGTATCCATGTACTCTAATAGAGGAACTTGGTCAAATGGAACAAGACCAGCTATGCTTGTCCTTTCTAAAATCTATGAGGACGAGATGCTTTATAAAAAGGTGATTGCGGAGCGGGCAGGTTTTAGCCAACTACTTCACAGTCGTTGCAAAGGATTTTTCGACACAGCAAGTCAGGTTGGGCTAAAAGCCTGCCCCTTTGACGCTGGTTTCTTTATAACCGTTCCTTGCACTGGAGTTGATGAGGTAATCAACCAGCTTCAAAGCAATGGCATATTCACGGTACCAATGGATGGAGGCATAAGAATTGCCATCTCCGCAATCAAGGAATCAGAAGGCAGAAAGCTTGCTACAACTTTAGCAGATATTATTAAAAAATTAGTATAATGACTTGCGAATAAATCTATTAACTTATTTTTTCAGAGTTACAATATGTAGCTAGTTGATTTGATTTTTGTGTTTGTTAAGCTTATTAGAAGAATAAGTATTGGAGAAGATGGTGCTTTGAAAAAATTATCAAATTGGTTAATTGTAATTGGAATAATCATTATTTTAATTCCTGTTGTTGGAAGCCTCTATACTTATTTTGAACAACAGGCTTTGTACAATGATTATTTGACTAATCCTCAGACTGCTGAGGACTCCTATGAGGATTTACAGAGCACTTTTGCTGACCTTCAAGCCCTAGATCAATCTACAGCACCTGCAGTCACTACTCCAGTAGCAGCAGCCCCAGCATACAAGCCAAAAGTGCTAGGGCGAATTCAGGTCCCAAAGATAGATGAAGACATGCTACTTGTAGAAGGAGTTAAACAGCGCGACCTGAAGTTCGGAGCCGGGCATATACCCGGAACTGCCCTCC
>CAYRVM010000021.1:12156-13067 GCA_964427575.1 uncultured Oscillospiraceae bacterium
TCGCCGGCCACAGAAACTACACATTCGGTTCTTATTTTAATAGATTGGATGAAGTTGTGATTGGTGACAGGGTAACTGTTGAATTCAACAAAAAAACTTACACTTACGAAGTTTATGAAAAACTTGTCGTTCTTCCTGAAGATACTTCCGTTTTAAACAGGAATGACACAGATAAAATACTGACCTTGATTACTTGTACTCCGATCAGAGTTGCAACCCATCGATTAATATTACATGCAAAGTTAGTTGAATAATATGAATTAATCATTGGAGGGAAAAATGTCAGATAAAACCCAAATTCCAAGAAGTATAAGGCAGTTAAGTGCAAGAGAAATCTCAGTTTTCTGCGATCAGGTTTGTATTATATTAAGGTCAGGTATACAACTTCATCTTGGCCTTGCCATGATTAGCGAAGACATTCCTAACAACTGGCTCAAGGGAATACTAAAGTCGATATCTGCAGACGTTACGGAAAATAAATCCTTAAACGTTGCGATTCGAAATACTGGAGCTTTTCCTGAATATGTATCCAATATGGTTAACATTGGATCCGAGTCAGGGAAACTAGATGATACTATGGAAGCTCTTTCCCAGTTTTATAATCGAGAAGCTGATTTAAAGGATAGCATTAGAAGTGCTGTCGTCTATCCTACATTATTAATCCTGATGATGGCCTTCGTTATGATGGTCCTTTCGATTAAAGTCCTTCCAATATTCAACGAAGTATTTAAAAGCCTTGGAACAACTATGTCTCCATTCGCATTGGGAGTCATGAATTTTGGCATGGCTATTGGCAGTTATTCCTTCTTTATATTAATAACTTTAGCTGTACTCCTAATATTAATATTCTTTTCTTCCAAAACCGAAAAAGGAATGAAATTCTTTTCCAATATATTTTCAAATGGCGAGTT
>CAYRVM010000021.1:13077-13376 GCA_964427575.1 uncultured Oscillospiraceae bacterium
ACATTACTTAAAATTATCAACATCTATAAAAGGCAACAAAAAAATCTTCGATAAGGTTAATAGTTGTATTGAACTAGTTAAGAATAATACTTCATTTATTGATGCATTATATATGGTTAGTTTATTTCCTAGCATTACGATCAGTATGATCAATCTGGGATTTAAGGCCGGTTCTTTAGATATTATCATGAAAAAAATTGCCGACTCCTATGAAGAAGATGTCGAAAACCATCTAGTTAAGAGAGTATCTTTGATAGAGCCAATTTCCATTGGTGTCTTAACCATTTTAGTTGGTATAA
>CAYRVM010000022.1:0-8801 GCA_964427575.1 uncultured Oscillospiraceae bacterium
GATAGAAGGTGCAGTAGTAATTGCAGTTTTAGCCTCAGCCATTAGACTCGCAACACCTCTTATGCTTGCTGCTTTGGGTGGAGTTTTCGCTGAAAGATCAGGCGTAACAAATATTGGGCTTGAAGGAATTATGATTATTGGAGCATTCTTTGCAGTGCTATTCACACATATTACAGGGAACCCTTGGATGGGAGTATTGGCAGCTATTGCTTTTGGTATGTTGACATCATCGTTATTGGGAGTTTTAGCTATCAACTTGAGGGGGAATAAAGTAATAGCCGGTGTTGCAATCAATCTTCTTGCCTTAAGCTTATCCGCGTTTTTACTTGAGCTTATTTGGAAAAGATCTGGAGCAACTCCATCGGTGCCACAGGCACTAACTACAAATCCAGACTTCTTAAAGTTTTTAGAAAAGATTCCGGTAGTTGGAGATATGTTTTCAAGATTCACACCATTTATTTATATGGCATTTATATTAGTAGGCGTTTCATATTATGTTTTATTTAAGACACCAATAGGCCTTAGGATAAGAGCGGTAGGAGAACATCCTAGAGCTGCTGACACTGTAGGGATTGATGTATATAAAATAAGATGGATGTGTGTCCTTATTAGCGGAGCATTCGCTGGACTTGCGGGAGCATCGCTATCAATTGGAACCATAAGCCTTTTCAGAGAAGGAATGGTTGCAGGGCAGGGATTTATAGCCCTAGCCGCTATGATATTTGGTAAATGGCATCCTGTTGGAGCTATGCTAGCTTGCTTATTCTTTGGATTAGCATCAGCCATCCAGATTTTAGCACAATCTATTGGAATAAACATAGCAGCGGAAATTCTTCTGATGGTTCCATATATCGCTACAATAATTGCTCTGGTTGGAGTAGTTGGAAAAGCAACGGCACCAGCCGCAGATGGATTGCCATATGAAAAAGGTGAGAAATAGTCAGAATATAAAGTATGAATTTTAACAAGCAAAAATAAAATTAAATAAAAAACGGAGAAGAGCGCTTGCTCTTCTCCGTTTCAACTTATTAGCTTTTATTTTGTTAATTTTTGGGTAGATCTTGCATAAGCAGTTTCCAACAACTTCTCCTTATTAACTATTAGTCTAAGATACTTACCTTGGCATATAAGGCTATTGGAATCATTCACCTCAAATTTTAGAAATATTTTGTCTCCATCTACTTTATCAACGTTGAGGTATAGAGAAATTTTTTCCCCAACTAATGTCGGACATTCGTGAGAAATCTCAAAATGTCTGCCAACTGTTACGTAGTCTTCAGGAAGAAGGTGATCAAGGAGTTCACAAGACGATTCAATAATCATATGAACGATAGTAGGTGTTGATATTAAAAAACCTAACATATCAGTACTCATTAAAAAACCTGAATCAGAAGCCATAATCTCTTTAGTATAAACTCTTGAAAGTCCCTCTGTAATATTATGATTGATCATCATTAACATCTCCTTTCAAAAAACTTTTATAGACTATGTTGTTTTAATTATACAACATAATATACTATATTAATATAAAAATGTAATTATAGCCTATGAAGGGTCAGGTTAAGATTGACAAAAGAACATACGTTCGTTATCATATAATTACAAATGAAAATATAATTTTTCTCATGTGAAAAGAGGAAAGAATGTCAACAATAATGCACATTGACGCTAACTCGGCTTACCTAAGTTGGGAGGCGGTATATAGGCTCCAAAACGGCTCCCAGGTTGACCTTAGGGAGATCCCCAGCGTTGTTGCCGGGGATCCCAAGAAGCGCCATGGAATCATATTGGCAAAATCCATGGCGGCAAAGAAGTTCGGGATCAAAACGGGAGAAAGTCTAATGGAAGCGAGGCAGAAGTGTCCCGAACTTACCGTAGTGGGGCCAAATTATGACTTATATTTGGCCTGCAGCGACGCCATGTACGAAATCCTTGCCAGTTACTCTCCAGTTATTCAAAGGTATTCAGTGGATGAATGTTTTTTGGACTACACAAATTCCAAGTCGATGTTTGGAGAGCCGGTTAAAGTGGCATATGAGATCAAAGAGAGAATCAAAGAGGAACTGGGCTTTACAGTGAACATAGGCGTCTCATCGAATAAACTTCTTGCCAAGATGGCTTCAGAACTTTTAAAGCCAGACAAGGTTCACACAATCTGGCCAAACGAGATAGAAGAAAAGCTTTGGCCGTTGCCAGTTGGAGAACTTTTCATGGTAGGTAGGGCAACGGCAAGCAAATTAAAGGATAGAAATATAAAAACCATTGGGGATTTGGCAAAGCAGAATCCCGATTATATGAAGTCGTTTTTGAAGAGCCAGGGGACATTGGTTTGGAACTATGCCAATGGCGTTGACGATTCCTTGGTTATACCCAATGATGAGATCTTGCAGAAGGGAATCGGCAACAGCACCACCATAGCCTTTGACGTGACTGAGCGGAAGGAAGCTATGATGGTGCTCCTGGCTCTGACCGAGAGGGTGGGAGCAAGGCTAAGAAAGTACGGAAGAGTGTGCTCCCTGGTTTCTGTATCGCTCAAGACCAACGAATTTCAAGGAGGCTCCCACCAGCTCAGGCTCATGAGTTACACAAACTCAACCTCTGAGATATTTAAGTATGTTGAGAGACTATTTGATGAGTATTGGAAGGGAGAACCCATAAGGCAGCTAGGGGTACACGTGTCTGATTTTATAAAGGATAGCGTTGTCCAACTTTCGATGTTTGATGGGGAGAATAGGGAAAAGACTGAAAAGATTGACCAAGCGGTGGATAAAATAAGAGGAAAGTACGGAGATAAATCAATATTTCGAGGTTGCTTCACTAATAGCAGGATAGCTTCCATGCAAGGCGGGGTTAACGAAGGGGAGCATGTAGGAATGGGTGGATATAGAGGATGAAAATTCTTGGGGATGAAATAGATGTAATCGTGAAGTTTAAAGGTAGTGCCAAACCTATCCCAATCAAGTTTTCGATAAAGGAAGGCGAGCTTGACGCAGTCAAGATAATAAAGGTAGATAAGGTTATATTTTCCGACGAAGAAAAACTGGCTGGAATAAAAGCATATGTTTACCGATGCCAAAGTATTATTGATGGTAATATATTACTTTATGAGCTAAAATACTATATAGATAAATGTAAATGGGTGCTTTATAAAATGTAAAAACTAGGAGTTTTAGTTGATGGAAAATGAAATCATTGGAAGGGTTTACTCCCAATACAAAGGCATATATAAGGTAATCATAGATAAGGATGAGATTACAGCAGAAATTTCTGGAAAGTTTAGATATGAGATTGAATCGTTGCTAGATTATCCAGCAGTTGGAGATTATGTTGTATTGGATAGAAAAGACAATTATACTGGAAATGCTATTATACAAAGAGTTCTTTCAAGAAAAAGCGTCTTTGTTAGAAAAGCAGCGGGAACTGGAAACGATGTCCAAGTTATAGCCGCTAATATTGATAAAGTCTTTATTTGTATGTCACTTAATCATGACTTCAACTTGAGAAGGCTTGAAAGGTATTTAGCTATCGCGTGGGACAGTGGAGCTGAAATTGTAGTTGTTCTAACGAAGTCAGATATTTGCACCAATATTGATGAAATGCTTGCGAGCGTTGAAAACGTTGCCATAGGAGTGAAAATAATGGTGACAACCAGCATGAATGAAGAAGGTTATGAGAGCATAATTAAAAATATAACTGAGGGTCAAACAGTAGCGTTTATTGGCTCATCTGGAGTTGGGAAATCAACATTGATAAACAAGCTAATTGGAGAGAACATAATTAAAACTGCTGAAACAGGAGAGAACGACAAAGGGCACCATACAACGACTAAAAGAGAACTTATTAGCATTCCATCTGGAGGCTTTGTCATTGATACTCCAGGCATGAGAGAATTGGGCTTAGAAAGTACAAACCTATCTAAAGCGTTCTCTGATATAGATCAACTTGCTGGAGAATGCAAGTTTGCAAATTGCACACATAAAAGTGAGCCAGGATGCGCAGTATTGAAAGCAATTCAAGATGGACATATCTCTGAAAAAAGACTAATAAGTTATGAGAAGCTCAAAAAAGAAACAAAATATGATGGTTTGAATTCGAAACAGAGAGAAAAAGAAAAAATGGAAACGATGTTTGAGGAATTCGGTGGAGTTAAAAACGCGAAAGCCTTTATTAAAAGCAAGAAAATGAGATAATAATATTTATAGAAATGAATATAAAATCGAAAATCAACTAAGGAGAGCTTAATAAATGAAAACCGAAACAAACAATAGAATAGAACACATTTTGCCATATGCCGCAGGGCTTGGCGTATCATTAATATTTGGATTATCATTCCTATTTACAAAGACCGCCTTAGACACCTTTATGCCGATGGAACTAATAGCTTATAGGTTTGCAATAGCTGCAATGGTTATAACACTCCTAGTGGCAACTAGGGCCATCAGGATAAACTTCAAAGGCAAGCCAATATTTCCATTAATAGTTTTATCATTATTTCAACCTATCATTTATTTTATCTGCGAGACAATGGGCGTTAAATTGACCTCCTCTTCTCAAGCAGGTATGATGATAGCTTTGATACCTATATTTGTAACTATTATGGCAGTTATATTCCTAGGAGAACGCCCAAATATTAAGCAGTATCTCGCAATATTCATTTCCGTAGGAGGGGTAATATTTATATTAACTTTTTCTGGGGATTTTGCGCTTACTGGAGATTTTATAGGAATTATGGTTTTAATGGGAGCAGTACTAGCTGGAGCAGTTTTTAGCATTCTCTCCAAAAAATATTCAAAGATGTTCACACCGGTTGAAATTACTTTTGTAATGATGTGGGTTGGGGCAATAGCATTTAATTTGATATTTATAGGTCAACAATTGTTAGGATTAGCTCCAAATCAAGTGAATTTAAGTCAAATAAGTTTCATCTCCATAATGCCATTGTTCTATCTTGGAATAATATCGTCCATAGGCGCATTCTTCATGTTCAACTATATGATTTCAAAGATTCCAGCTTCGAGAGCATCGGTTTTTACAAACTTAATTACAGTAATCGCGATATTGGCAGGGATAATATTTAGGCATGAAGCGTTTTACTGGTATCAGATGGTTGGTGGAATTATGATTATCGGAGGAGTATGGGCCAGCAATTTCTACGCGGAGAAGATTGAAAATACTGAACCAATAGCATGAGGTAAAGATTATGTGCGGAAGATATAATTTTGAAAAAGATATTGACGACGCAGAAATGCAGAAGATTTGTGAGCTTTTGGATAAGAAGTTCGCGGGTACTACAAAACTAGAAAAGATGAAAAGCGGAGAAATTTTCCCTGGTGATATCGCAGCTGTTTTGATAGCTAACGACTCGGGGAATGGAAGCCCATGGCTTATGAAGTGGGGCTTTCAGAAGTGGGATGGCAAAGGTCTGATTATCAATGCAAGAGCGGAAACAGTAGATGAAAAGCCAATGTTTCGCGAGCTGGTAAAGAACCGGCGTTGTCTGGTTCCAGCCACTGGATATTTCGAGTGGGAGAAGAAGGAAGAATCCAAAGAGAAGATAAAGCATTTGCTAAAACTAGGCAACAGCAAAATGCTTTACATGGCGGGCATCTACAACAACATCATCGATGCTGCGGGCGCCGAAAAACAAGTCTTCACAATTCTGACCACGGATGCTAATGAGAGCGTCAGAAAAATTCATGATAGGATGCCGCTTATATTAGAAGGTGAAAGCAAGAAGATTTGGCTCGGTGATGGAGTCTTGGCTTTGAAACTGCTAAAAGAAAAATGTAATTCGGAACTTAAGATCGCTTAGGAAAAAAGGAGGAGACTTATTATGAACGCAATTTTCAAGAGAAGAAGTATAAGAAAATATAAGGACCAGCCGGTAGAGAAGGAAAAAGTTGAGCAACTTTTAAGAGCAGCAATGCAGGCGCCGACTTCTGGAAATCAAAGGCCATGGGAATTCCTTGTAGTAGAAAACCGCGAGTCTTTAAAAAAGCTGTCACTAACAAGCAAATACTCAATGATGGTTGCCAAGGCACCGATTGCAATAATAATGCTAGGGAACAAAGATTTATTCCAATATCCAGAAGACTGGGAAAAGGATCTTGGCGCAGCAACTCAAAATCTACTTTTGGAAGCTGTAGACCTTGGGCTAGGTGCAGTTTGGATTGGAGTGGCTCCTCTTATCGATTGTATGGAAAATGTGAGGGCTGTATGCGAGTTGCCATCTAATATAGATCCTTTTGCCATTGTCGCCGTTGGATATCCACTTGAAGAAAAGGAACCTATCGACAGGTTCGAGCAGAGCCGAATTCATTATGAAAAATACTAATATGCACTAAAACCAAAAAGCCCAAGCGAAGTTGCTCGGGCTTTTCTAATTTATCGAATTAACATTTGATTATATCAGCCGTCTGAATCCTGCAGATTACATTCTTGGACATCCATGTTATCAATAGCACAAAGTCTCTCTGTTAATTTTAAGTTTTCACTATAGTCCACTTGGCAATCAATAATTGATGGTACCTTTTGTTTGAATGCATCAATAAGTGTAGGCACAAGATCTTCTGCTTTTTCTATTCTATAACCTTTACAGTGCATAGCTTCAGCATAAAGCATAAAGTCAGGGTTAGTAAAATCAACATAAGCAGATTTATTGAATTGCTCCATTTGCTTCCATTTTATTAAACCGTAACTACCATCGTTCATTATTAAAGTAACGAATGGTGTACCTATTCGAGAAGCTGTTTCAAGTTCTTGGGAGTTCATCATAAAGCCGCCATCACCGGTTACAGCCAGAACTTTTCTGGTGGGATTGACTAGCTTTGCGGCCACTGCCCCAGGAATGGCAATACCCATAGAAGCAAATCCATTGGAAATTATGCATGTGTTTGGCTTATGGCAATTGTAATGTCTCGCAATCCACATTTTATGGGCCCCGACGTCTGAAATGAGAATATCATCTTCACCCAGAACCTTCTGTATATCATTTATTATTCTTTGTGGCTTCATTGGAAAGGATAGATCATCTATGTAACTGTCATGTTCGTGTTTAATTTTCTTCCTTAAAGCCAGAGCAAACTCAGGAACGTCATTACGTGAAGAACGACGAATGATTTGATAGATAGAATCCTTCATATCTCCAACAACTTCAACCTTAGGTTGGTAAAACTTATTGACATGAGACATCTCATAACCGATATGTATGATATCTAAGTTGTTGTTTCTATTCCATTTGCTAGGGTTAAGTTCTACAATGTCGTAACCTATAGTTATTACTAAATCAGCTCTATCAAAGAGCTGGTTGATGTAATCTCTCTGGGGAATTCCCATTGTCCATAAGGAATATTTGTTTTCAAAGGAAATCATACCTTTCGCCATCATAGTATTTACAACAGGCACTTTAAGACGGTTTGCAAATTCTGTTAGCGCATCGCTAACGTCAGCATGAACTGCATCCGAACCAACTATCACTACTGGGTTTTTAGCCTCAGATATAATTCTAGCTGCCTTCTCAATCGAATCAAAAGTAGCAAAGCCGGGGCATGCCAATTTCTTTTTAAGTGGTACACCTTCAACCTGCATCTTAGCAATGTTGGTAGGCAAATCTATGTGAGTCGCTCCTGGTTTTAAATTTTCGGAATACTTAAAGGCTATTCTGACGATTTCTGAAACAGTATCAGGACGCACAATCTGCTTGGTCCTTTTAGTGATTGGTTCGAACATCTTGGTCAAATCTAAATATTGATGCGAGGTGATATGCATCTTGTCAGTTCCAACCTGCCCTGTAATGGCCACCAACGGAGCTCCATCAAGATTTGCATCGGCAACCCCAGTAACTAGATTGGTTGCCCCAGGCCCCAATGTCGCAAGACATACACCCGCCTTGCCTGTCAGCCTGCCATAGACATCCGCCATAAAAGCAGCACCCTGCTCGTGCCTGGTCGTAATAAACTGTATTTGCTTCGACTCTGAAATCGCATTGACCAGGTCAAGGGTTTCTTCTCCTGGTATGCCGAATATGTACTCAACTTCTTCCTCTTCCAGACATTTGATAAATAAATCTGCTGTATTCATTTAATCCCTCTCAATGCTTAGATTTGAATAGGTTTATTAACTTTCTTAATTAATAATACTTCGAATCCAAGGCAAAGTCTATTGTAAATTAATGTTATCCTGCCTAATTGTTTGCTTTTGCGACAACTTGGCAATATAATATTTTTAATTGAAAAAAATTACATGAATAATGAACGGAATTATAAATATGTATTTAAACAAAATCAAAACTAAATTAGTTAAACAGAAGTGGCCAATTTTGTGTATGGCTATATTTTTGATTTTCTCTTACAGCATCATTTCTTTTTTGATTAATATAGATTCGCAGAATGTTTCAAAGGGAGAATGGAATGTATCCGAGGCTACCTTCGATCCTGAAAAATCTTATCCACTAAATGGTGAATGGGAATTCTATTGGAATAAGCTTTTACAGCCTTCGACTGCATCAGATAATACCATCCCTGCAACCGATGTTTATATCCAGGTGCCTGGGAGCTGGAGCGATAAGCAAGCTGGAGAAACTATATTCCCTGCGCATGGTATAGCAACTTATAGGATGCATATTAAAATACCTTCTACAATCGAGGATCCAGCGATTAAGATAAAGAGAGTATCTAGAGCAGTATCTGTTTGTTCAACAAAATATGTAATATGTTCTAATAATGATTCATCTGTTAATTGAGGTTGATTTATTATTAACCTATTATAGAATTGTATTGTTTTTTCTTTGATTATTTCTGTAT
>CAYRVM010000022.1:8811-13105 GCA_964427575.1 uncultured Oscillospiraceae bacterium
GAGTATCTAGAGCAGTATCTGTTTATGCAAATGATCAATTTATTGCAGAAGTTGGAAAAGTATCGACAGATATGGGAGTTTATAAGGCAGGATATGAAATTCTAATAGAAGATTTACCAAAAGATAGTGGCGAAGTGGACCTCATTCTTCAAATAGCAGACTTTGATTATCCAAGAGGGGGAATTAGAGAAAGTTTCTTGTTTGGCTCAAAGGCCGTACTTGAGAATGAAGAAATGACTCTTATATTTATACAACTTATATTTATTGGAAGTGTTTTAATCTTCGGAATTTATTATTTAATACTATTCTTTTTAAATAGAAAAAATCTAACTGCTCTATTTTTTAGCATACTCTGCTTTAATTCTGTAACAAGAGGTCTGATTTGGGGAGAGAGACCTATTAGGTTTATTCTGCCTCACGCTTCAGTTGATTTAGGGATATTTATAAACTATCTAACAGGATATCTTGTTATCCCAACTATAATAATATTTGCTGCTAGTATTTATCCTAAAATATTTCCTAAAAAATGGATAGCAGTATTCTTGGCACCTAATTTATTCTTTCTTGCTCTACTTTTAGCCCCTATGGAAACTATGGCTTCCTTTACCGACGCCTTTTATATTATTGTTTTGATACAAATTGTCTATGTAATGATAGGACTTTATAGAGCAATGGTTACCAAGATGAACAATAGCATTGTGCTTTTTTTTGCAATAGGCTTAATGCTCCTTGGTCTATTTGTGGATATAATTAATTATAAAAACCTCATCAACATGTATATAACATACGCAACGCCAATATCAAACCTTGCTATAATTATTGCCATGTCCTTTATTCAAAGCAAACAGCAGGTCGATGAACATAAGAGGCTGATTACTTATAATGAGCAATTGATAGAGGCTGACAGGCTAAATGAAAAAATTATGGCTACGGAAAATGCTTTTTTGCAAGCTCAAATAAAGCCACATTTCCTCTTTAATACTTTAAACTCGATAGCATCTTTAGCATATACCGATGGCGAGAAAGCATCTGACTTGATAGGCTATCTTTCCACATATCTTAGAAATAGCATGGATAATGAGAACTTGAATTTAACAGTTAGCATTGAAAGGGAACTGGAATTAGTAGAGGCATATGAAACTATTGAAAAAGTAAGATTCAATGAGCTTGTGACCTTCGAAAAAGAAATACCATCAAACTTGTATTTCAAAATTCCACCGGTTACCATCCAGCCAATCATAGAAAACGCAGTAAAGCATGGTTTGAAAAGCAGTAGGGAAGGAATTAATGTAAAGCTTGGGATTTTAAAAGATGATAGTGGATATTTGATAACAGTTACGGACAACGGGAAGGGCATGGAGAAGGATATTCTCGAAAACCTTTTTACAGAATCGCCAGATAAGAAGAGCATTGGACTCATAAATATTCACACAAGGCTAACAAGGCTTTACGGAAGCGGACTTATGATTAAAAGCGAGATTGATAAGGGTACGGAAGTTTCATTTAGAATACCAAAGGTGAGTGCACATGATTAAAACAATTATTATCGACGATGAAATCCTAGCAATAAATCTTATGGAAGTATTATTGGCTGGATTTGAACAGGTAAAAGTTGAAGCTTCCTTCACAGATACGGAAGAAGCCTTAAAGTATCTTAAAGAAAATAAGATAGATTTGGTGTTCCTTGATATCGAGATGCCAGGAGCCGATGGATTGGAAGTAGCACAGCTGATTCTTAATCTTAATATTCATGTGCAGATTGTATTTGCAACAGCATATTCACAATATGCCCTAGAAGCCTTTGAATTGAATGCACTAGACTATTTATTGAAACCAATATCCAAGTAAAGACTAGCGAAAACTATTGAGAGGGTTCAAGCAAGGATAGATAGTGAGATAAAGGACATTAAAAATATTAGACAAGAGGGAATGCAAAAGCCACGCATTATTTCTTTTGGGCAATTCAACCTCTATAAGGGGAATAGGCAGGATGACAAGGTCAACTTCAGAACTTCGAAATCCAAGGAGCTCCTAGCTTTCCTTCACGAGAATATTAACAAACCGGTTCACAAGGAAAAGGTAATGGAAGCACTATTCGGAGAAGAAAATATTGAAAAAGCCAATTCAGGGCTACATACCTCAACATATTACCTGAGGAAGATATTGGGATCTATGGATTGTGATAAAGCGTTAGAGTATAAAAATGGTTACTTTCTGTTTAAAGATGGATGCATTTCTTCGGATATATTAGAATTCAGAAAAATATTGAAAAATAAGCGAGAAAAAGTTGAAAATAATCCTGAAATGAACGAAAATTTGCTTAAGCTATATAAATGGAAATATCTTGATGGACAGAACTTTATGTGGTCAGAGGATTATGAGATTTGGTATGAGGAGCGTTTTATAAAAGCGATAACTGAATTGACAAAGTTCTATTTTGACGAAAAGGAATATGATCAGGCAGTTCGCTCTGCTAAAAGGCTGATTGAAGTGGATACATATAACGAGAAGGCATACTATTTCCTTATCAAGAGCTACATTGGGAAAAACGAAAAAGCAAAGGCAATAAACGCTTACGATAAACTAAATGAAACGCTAGCAAAAGAGCTCGGGATCAAGCCTAGTAGCGAGATGAGCGAGTTAAAAAAAGAATTATTATAAAATATTAAAAAATATAGATATTAAGAGACTGTTGTGGAGATTTTGTAAAGATTGATATGTTAATGTCAATGTATAGAATCATCGGAGCAGTCTTTTTTGGTTAGAAATATTGATGATAATTAAATTAAAATTATAAGAGAGTGAGGAATTTAAAATGAAAAACAGAAAAAAAGTAATCAGTTTTATATTGACATTAATGTTGGTACTCGGACTTGTGCCAATGGGATTTGCGGGTGGAATGGATGAGGTTTACGCAACGCCACCGAGCTTTGGTGGGGGAACAGGTGATATTACTAGTCCGTATGCAATTTACACCTCTGCTCATTTGATAACATTGGCTAACCAAGTAAATGCTGGGGCTACAATGGGAGGAGTTTATTTTGAAATTCCTGAAGGAACAACAATTGATTTAATTGGATCTGCAATCTTCACTCCGATTGGATTTGGAACAACAACAGGAGGAATTCAAAATGTCTTTTCAGGGCATTTTGAAGGGAATAATAGTACAATTAAAAACTTAACAATAGCGACAACAGCAAGTGTGGAGTATATTGGACTATTTGGTTATACAACAGGATCATCAATAACAAATTTAAATCTGACGAGTGTAAGTATCTCAGCAATTAATAGTTCTTATGTAGGAGGAGTTGTTGGATATGCAAAAAATTCAAGCATATCGGGAGTTACAGTGTCAGGAACAGTAACTGGTAGCTATAGAGTGGGAGGTCTTGTTGGAGGGAATTATGGAAATAATGCTTTTGCAGTCACTGACTGTTTTGCAAACGTAAAAGTTGGAGGTCAAGAGAGGGTTGGAGGACTAATTGGAGATAATAATAAGGCTAATATTGTAACATGCTCTGCAAGCGGAATTGTAACTGCAACCGGAAGTTCAATAAACAGTTACGGAGAAAATATTGGGGGCCTGGTTGGAAAAAATTATTTCTCCAATATTACTAGCTGTTCCGCAATTGGTACTGTTAGTGCAATTTATGAAAATTCTGTTGGGGGCCTGGTTGGATATAATGATGGAGAAGCGCTTAACGGCAAAATATCTAACAGTTATGCGACTGGAACTGTAAACGCAAGTGAATCAAATTGGGTTGGAGGCTTGGTTGGAAGTAATGAAGATGCAGTCATAGAAGCGTCCTATGCAACCGGAAATGTTGAAGGAGAATGGACAGTAGGGGGTCTGTTAGGCCAAAATTATCGCGATGATTTTTATACAACCATTACAGCCTGTTATGCGACAGGAGATGTAACTGGATGGGATGATTATGTTGGGGGTCTAATTGGAAGTAATGAATACTCCAATATAACTGAAAGTTATGCGACAGGTGATGTAAGTGGAGAGTATGATTATGTTGGGGGACTAGTTGGAAAGAATAAGTCCTCCAATATTACTAGCTGCTCCGCGATTGGGATTGTAACTGCCAATGCCAATGGTGAAGATGATTGTAACTATGTTGGGGGTCTGATTGCTTATAATAAGAATTCCAATATCACTAACTGTTATGCGACAGGAACTGTAACCGCGATTTATGCTACAGAAGTTGGAGGTCTAGTTGGATATAGTTCAGGTAATCAATATAGTTCAGGTAATCAATATAGTATCAGTGACAGTTACACGACTGGA
>CAYRVM010000023.1:0-13024 GCA_964427575.1 uncultured Oscillospiraceae bacterium
TTGTGAAACACCAACGCCAATAACTTTTTCTCTAAAATCCCCACCTTCGCGAGTAGAAAGAATTATACCAGTGTAAGGAACTGAAAGTCTTATTATAGTTACGATTTTTATAAAATCTTCATCGCTAATTAGGTATGGGTAATCGTTAAGACTCATTCCGTCAGCAGCTTTAAGCCGTGGAACGGAAATAGTATGTGGACCAACTCCAAAGACTTCCTCAAGATGTTCTTTATGTAGCATCATAGCAACAGTGTCATACTTATAATCATAGAGACCATAAAGAACCCCGAAACCTACATCGTCAATTCCGCCCTCCATTGCCCTATCCATGGCAGTGGTGTGATAGGCGTAATTGTGCTTTGGGCCGCTCTCGTGGACTTTCTCATAAGTCGGCTGGTGATAGGTTTCCTGAAACAAGATATAAGTCCCAATCCCAGCTTCCTTTAGCCTCCTGTAGTCATCAACAGTTGTCGCGGCCACATTCACGTTGGCTCTTCTTATACTTCCATTTTCAAAGTGCAATGAGTAGATTGTTTCCATTGCTTCAAGCACATAGTCAATCGGACAGTTAACAGGATCCTCGCCAACCTCAATCGCTATCCTCTTGTGCCCAAGACCTTGAAGCACTCTCACCTCATTCTTGATTTCATCCATGGTCAACTTCTTACGTGTCATGTGCTCATTGCAGTTCTTGTATCCACAATAACTACAATTGTTTACGCAGTAATTGCTCAAATATAAAGGAGCAAAAATCACGATACGCTTGCCGTAGATGGTTTCCTTTATTTCTCTAGCGGCGTCCTTCATCATTTGAATAAGGTCTTCATCTTGAACTGAAAGCAGAACCGCGGTTTCCCTATGGTCAAGCCCAACTGCTGTCTTAGCCTTTTGAATGATTGAAATTACTAATTCTCTATCTTTAGCTTTCTCAGAGGCTAAAGCTAGAGCTGCTCTAATTTCCTGGTCATTTATAAAATCCACTGAATTCTTCATGATAATAATCCCTTCTAATAGCTTGTTAGGCCTTTACTGTTTGATACTTCTAATCCAACTGAATGGACAAATTCTACTAATTCATTTCGTTCTTCCAAAACGGTCTTATCTACAATCTTATGATTCGGATAAATCTCGTATAGTTTTCTATATTTATATGGCTCGACTTTCTTCATGATTACATTTGCCCCGCAATGAAGAGGCATATATTTTTCGTTGCTCCCGACCTCAACAGAGGTGGTGGATGGCAGATGGCATTTTGGTAGGAGCAATCTCGTTATAGCAACGCATTTCACTGCATCAAGCGGATCTCCTGAAGGCGAACCTGCGAGAGGCGTCTTAGGGTGTGAAATGAATATCCCTATCCCGGCCATGTCTAGCTGGAGTTCCCTTAAAAGAAGAATATCCTTTGCAAGGGACTCCTTAGTCTGGCCAGGAAGGCCGACCATGAATCCGCTCCCAGTCTCATAGCCTATTTGCTTTAAGCTATCCAGGTAGCCCAGCCTCTTTTGAAAACTCGAATGTGGATGGAGTTTATTATACAAAACCTCATCTGCAGTTTCGTGCTTCAACAAATAGCGGTCGGCCCCATCTTTATACCATTGCTTATATTCTTCCTTAGGCCTTTCACCGATACTGAGTGTGATTGACAGTTCACCAAGAGCCTTAATTCTTTTAATAGCTTCGGAAATCTTGTCGCCATCATAATAAGGATCTTCCCCAGATTGAAGAATAATTGATTTATAGCCTGCTTGATATGCATCATTTGCATATTCGACAATCTCGTCGATTGAGAATCTGTATCGCACCAGTTCTTTATTTTCGCAATATAAACCGCAGTACGAGCAAGCGCATCTACAGTAGTTTGAGAATTCGATTATACCTCTAAGAATAATCTCCTTGCCAAAATGTTCTTCTTTGACATGATTTGCCTTCTCAAACAAATCCTCCTCCGGACACTTAGTAAGCAATTCAATAATTTCTTCCTCTGATGCCTTAGAGCTTGATAATATTTTATCCATTAAAACCTTGTAATCCATTATGTTAATCCTTCGCTTATTAATTATATTATGAAATTTATTTCGAATTTATTTTCTGCTTTTGCAAAACCAAATTATTTTATCCTATGCCTTGGATAAAGCCGACTTAACCTGAATCCCAGGAACTTTGCCAAGCTTACCAGTCATTGCGCTAATCTCATCGGAGGTTCCATCTACTACTAAAGAAATTATGCATACCTTTCTTTGAGGATAGGGGATTCCAATTCTTCCAACGATTAAATTAGCATGAATGTGAAGAATCTTATTCACATCCTCAGTCTTATCAGTGTTCTCAATGATTATTCCAACTACACCAATTCTCGATTCTTTTAAATCATCCATAACTAAAACTCCTTTTGTTTACCAATATATTTCTTATAATTTCCACGATTCTTAATCTTCTTGTACTTGCCAATATAAATTTCAAATTGCAAAATAAAAAAAGCTTCGGCAGAACCGAAGCTTAAACTCAAATAAACTTTCTGTGCTGCCCTAATGTTTAGATGTTAGACAACATCCTCGCAAGACGGATTGACAAATATTTTTTATATCCAATCTGAGAGAATTTCCCACAGACCAGATTTCGATTTATATTGTTATTATATACCAACAATGTTAAAAATTAAACAAGCAATGTTAAAAAAATTACATTTTTCTATAAAATAATATTTCAAGTATTCTTGTTAGTTCTGCTTTTTTGAATTCATCGTCGACCTCATTGATTAACTTTGAAGTCTTATCGTAAAATTTTCTAGCTATTTCTTTAGTATATTTTGGCCCACCAAGGCTTCTAACTCTATCTATAGCCTCATCAAGAAGCTCTTTATCTGAGAAGGATTTGTTTATAAACTCTTTCAATGTCGGATCCTTTTTAATTGCATAGATTATTGGCAAAGTAACGATACCTTCTCTTATATCTTTACCTACAGGCTTTTGACCTGCAACGTCACCAATTTCGTAATCAAGGTAATCATCGATCAATTGGAAGATAACGCCTAAATTGGCACCGATTCTTCCAAAATGCTTTGATTCCTTATGATCCAAGCCACCAGCCCTTGCTCCAGCGTACATAGACAAGGAGAACAAGGTTGCGGTTTTGCCACCAATTATCTTAAGATAGTTTTTGAAATTAAGATCAAGATCAGAATTATGTTTATTCTGCCTTATCTCCCCGAGGCAAATTGCACTCATAACTTTTGAAAAGTCTGATATTCTATCGACGTATTCGCCGCTATCATTTCCGGAATATGCTTCAGAAATCAATGAGAAACAGAGACAAAACAAATAGTCTCCAGATATAACTGCATTCTTTTTGCCAAACTTCGAATGAGTGCTAGGTAAGCCTCTCCTTGTATCTGCATCGTCCATAATATCATCATGGATAAGGCTTGCCAGATGAAGAAGCTCAATTGCAGCAGCAATTTTGATCGCAGGGATTCCCACTAATTTTGAATCATTGCAAGAAGCCAATGCAGTCAATTGGCCACGAATATTCTTCCCTTTAGATTCGGCAAGGCTTGACATTATATCATTAATCAATGGAGGGCTGCTTTTAAGCACTTGGTCGATTTGATCAAGAATAGCCTTTCCAGAGTAATTGTATTCAATTGGATTTTGGTTATTAATAATTTCCATTTTATTTCCTAACTTAGCTATAACTAAGAACTTTTTTAAGCGGTTTCATCAAATTGTATGAAAAAATTCCTATTACGATTCCGCTGATAATCCCTGACAATATTAAAACTGGCAAGTATAGCATTATCTTGACATTTGCAATAATTATTGTGGCCATGAGTATTTGACCAATATTATGGAATACCCCACCAGCCATACTGACACCGACTATGCTGAAAAGATTAGTCTTCTTAAGTAAATACATTACTAGGAAGCTCAGCAAGCCCCCACCTAAAGCGTAAGCCATTCCAAAAACTCCACTGAATAGTAATCCCCCAACAAATATTCTAAATACATTGATGCCTAGAGCATATTTGGTACCTATCGTATATAGTGCAATTATCACCACAATATTTGAAATTCCCAGCTTTACACCGGGAACCGCAATATCTAAAGGGATTAATCTTTCTATATATGAGAAAATCAGTGCAAGGGTGGCAAAGATACTGCTTATTGCTATTTTTCTAGCCAAATATCTTCCTACCTTTCAGTTTAGTTTGGATATATTAATTAGTTTGAATATGTGTCAGGTCCATTTGTATTGGGACCATCCAATTCAATAACAACTTGATTTGGGAGACATACAATAGTCTCATTAGTATTATCTATGGTGCCTTGCTTGATGCAAAGCTTGTCAGGACAGCTGGCGTCGATCATAGTTGCTTTGCCATCCTTGATTTCTATTTTGTTGTAATTTCCATTTTTCTGCACATCTAAAACCTGGTCAACAGAAAGGTCGTAGGTACCATAGTTATTGCCATTAATAGAAACTACCACAGTTTCTCCAATGACTCCACCTGTTGCCAAGAATATAGTTGAAGCTATCCCGGCGATTATAAGTATAACCGCCAGGATAACATCTGCCTTTTTAATCATTATATAGGTACCATTTCCTTATAAAGCCAACGTTTTTCCATCTTTTCTTGAGCCAAGGTAGTACATAATAGTCAAGACCAAGCACGCTGCCGCTGCCAAATAGCATAGCTATTCCAGCAAAGAACATCCACCAAGTACTCATATATAAGCCTGTAGTAGTTACGAACATAAGTTGTAAAACTAGAGACATACTTGCTGATAAGAATGTAAACAAGCCAGCAATCAAGGATAGACCAATTATGATTTCTAATGCAATTATCATTACTTGCATGAACATTTGAGTTCCATCGTTTGATAGGATAAAGCTATTTGTCATCCAGTCTACAAACCTAACCTGAACTTTAATTGCAACTTCCCCTGAATTAACTAATATTATTTTAATGAAGCTAAATATATCCCAATTCAATATGATTTGGCTAGCTTTATCAATCGCACCAGTAGCAGCTCCAGTAGCAGCAGTTACAGCATCTGTTACAGCGGCACCTGCAGTTGTTGCAGCATTATAAACCGCACCAGTTGCAGTAGTCACAGCATCAGTAGCAGAATTAACAGCAGGGTCAACAGCAGCACTAGCTCCGGAAACAGCATTTGCGCCACCTTCGTAAGCTTCTTCTGCTTCTTCACCATCTTCGGCGAAAACTCTCATTATAATGCCGCCGATATCATCGCTACCCCAAACAGTTGGCCCAACAATTCCTTCGTAGAACTTGTTAGCACCGTTGAAGAAACCTTTAAGTTGAGGACTTTCAAGCCATCCTTGACCAATCTTTTCAACGCCTGAAACAATCCAAACAACACCAAGCCAAAGTCTCAAAGGAACCATCCAAAAATTTGGAGTTCTATTAGAGAAATGTCCACCTACAAAACTTCTATTGTTCTTTACATTTGCAAACTCGTGGCAAACATAGCTATAAACCCTATTCCAACCTAATAATTGTATGAAATAAACTATATTGATAAAGTGTTTAGTAAACATTGCTAAGAAAGATGGAAGGGCAATCATAAATTTCCCAGCCCCAACATGAGCTACTCCATATCCACCACCCACGCAAACCATTACTCCATGGAAGCTAGGTTTGTAAGATTCCATTTTCTTACCTTCAATTGCTGCAGAAATATTAACTGCAATTGTATGGGATGAAGATTCACAGTTTTCAACCATCTGAGGTACTGGAGCCTTTGATCCTTCTGGTATGAAGAATATATTATCTCCGCCAACAAATACATTATCTTTGCCAGCAACTCTTAAGAATTCATCAGTTTGGATCCTTCCTCTTCCAGCAGCTTGTCCGCTATCAGCCCCTGCTTTAAAGGAAATATCAGTACCTTCTACTCCAGCAGACCAGATTACAGTAGTTGCTTCGAATCTTTTAACTTCCCCATCGATTTTCGCATCTAAATAATCTTTGCCTATTTCTACAACTCCAGCTTTAAGCATTAGTTTAACGCCCATCTTCTCAAGCCTTCTATGAACCTTTGCTGATAGCTTCTCTGGAAGAACTGGAACAACTCTATCTAGAATATCGACGCAATATATAGAAACTTCTTTTGGATCAATCTCATATTCGGTAGTAATATTTGGAAGCCACTCTGCTAGTTCTCCGACCATTTCAACTCCGGTAAAACCCGCGCCAACTACGAAGAAAGAAAGCATCTTCTTTCTCTTTTCTTTGTTTGGCTCTAAAGCAGCACTGGAGAAAATATCAACCATGTGATTTCTTAATTTTACTGCATCTTCATATGACCAAAGCTTGTGAGTATTTTCTGCCGCCCCAGGTATGCCAAAGAATGTTGGCTTTGAACCTGTTGAAATTACTAAATAATCATAATCATATGATGTTTCACTTCCAACTAGTTTTTTATTATCATAGTCAATAGAAGAGATACTATCTAAAACGACATTTACATTTCTACCTGCAAAAATCTTTTGTAGACTTACTTTTATGCTATTTTCTTCGACTCTACATGCTGCGACTTCGTGAAGTTCAGTCAACATTGTGTGGAATGGGTTTTTGTCAATTAAGGTAATTTCAACCTCGCTAGCTTTCTTGTACTTCTTAGCTAGATTCTTTGCAGTTAGGACTCCTGCATAGCCCCCGCCTAAAATGACTATTTTCTTTTTCATCTAAACACCTTCTTAAAATAAAATTATTGTTAAATCCATTTACTTGACTATAAAAAATAACATGTGTAATATAGGTAATTATAAACTAGTTGAAAAAAGATTAGAAGAATTAATTTAACACCTCTAAACCTATGCCCAATATTAATATTTTTAAGCATAAATTTTCGAATTTATGTTAACTCAATACATTTTAACTACATTTCAATTCGAAAGCAAGAAGAAATCAATAAATATAAAGTATAGGAGATTAAAATGAAATCAAAATACAGATTATTATTGCCAATAGCAATAATCTTAATTGGAGCAATTGCTTTGAGTGGTTGCGCTAGCAAGGAACCAGTACAAAAGTCGCAATTCATGCTGAACACCAATTGCACATTAATAGTTTATGGAAGGAATGCTGATAAAATAGTCGATGAAGCATTTCAAAAGGGCGTTGATTACGAAAACCTATTAAGCGCGACGATAGAAGGCAGTGATGTATATAAGGTCAACCATGCTGGAGGGCAGCCCGTTGAAGTTTCCGATGATACAATTGCTATCCTTGAAAAAGGGAAATATTATAGCGAAGTTTCCGGTGGATTATTTGATTTGACTACTGGTGCATTGACATCACTTTGGGATTTCCCGGGAGGAAACGAGATAGTACCTACACAGGCAGAAATAGATATTGCGAAAGCCACCGTGGGATATAAAGATGTTAAAATAGAAGGCAATACTGTAACAATGCTAAGACCAGGAGCACAATTGGACTTTGGTGCGATAGCAAAAGGATATATTGCAGACAGACTAGCTGATTTCATGAATGAAAAGGGAGTGGATGGAGCAATCATTAACCTAGGCGGAAATGTAATAACCGTAGGTGAAAAACCAACAAAAGCTCCTTGGAATGTTGGGATTCAGCAACCTTTTGCTGAGAGGGATCAATCTATAGGAACTGTTCAAGTTGGGCCAAAGTCTGTTGTAACATCAGGAATATATGAAAGAAGTTTTACAAAGGATGACAAATTCTACCACCATATTCTTAATCCTGAAACGGGGTACTCAGCAGAAAATAATCTTTCTGCAGTAAGTATTATTTCCGATTTATCGGTTGATGGAGATGGGCTGAGCACAACATGCTTTGTGCTAGGAGAAGAGAAGGCAATGGCATTAATCGAAAGCATAGATAATGTAGAAGCAATATTCATAGAAAAAGATGGTAAGATAACAACTAGCTCAGGAATAGGGAAAGATATACCATTCGAATTATCACAACAATAAACGAGTTATACCAATATTTAATTAACTAAAGCTAATGCAAATAAAAAGCCCGCCATTTAATTGGCGGGCTTAATTTTTCTTTATATCTTTGCTTTACTCTTAAACTAATTAGTCGAAAAGTAATTTTCTAAGAATTACTCAGCTTTTGCTTGAGCAAGAGCTTCATTTACTAGATCAAAGAAATGACCGTAGGAAATTGTAGCGCCTGAGATAGCATCAGATTTTCCTTCTTCATCAAAAGTGATTGAAGTTGTGTCTTGTGATGATACGATGTAATCTTGAATAGCTGTAGCTTGTACGTCCCAAGGGGCAACAGCGCCAGCAACCATCATGTCATATTCGCCAGCAGCAACAGCAGCAAGCTTGTCGCTTTTTGTGCTATCAACGTTAGTTGCATTAAGAACAACAGATGTAATTACGCCACCTGCGATTGTTACTGTAGCGTTGTCTTTCCAACTGTTTTCATCAAAATCAGCGGCTTCTGCAAAGTAAGTTCCATCCACATAACCAGTAGCTGGTTCTGGAGTTGGTTCTGGTGTAGTACTTGCGCAAGCAGTAAATGCTGTAAGAGCCATTACTAAAATTAATACAAGCACACCGGCTTTTTTTAAGTTTTTCATATAAAATATCCTCCTCTTTTGTAAATTGCTTAAATGCAATTATAAGAGATTCTACCTTTTATGGCCTTTTATGTCAAGAAGGTAAGAGGTATTTCATAATGTATACATGAGTTTAAGCAAATATAATGTACAAAAATTAAGCCAAAGTTGTTTGATTTGTGATAAAATAAGTGAACTTATGTAAGGAACCCATAAACTTTAAGGAAATCATCAAATGCGGACCATTTTTCTAACAATTGAATATGACGGAACTAATTTTCATGGTTGGCAAAGACAACCGAAAAGCAGAAATGTTCAAGGAGAACTTGAAAAATTGCTATCAAAACTTTGTCTCCAAAAGATTGAATTGGTAGGTGCAAGCCGCACTGATGCTGGTGTTCATGCCAGGGATCAAAAGGCGACTTTTAGTGCAGATTTTGATATGCCGCTAGAGACCCTAATAAGCGTCGTAAATCAGTGGCTTCCAATTGATATCAAGATTATTGGAGCGCAGGAAGTTCCAGAGGGATTCCATGCAAGATTTGACGCTAAAGGGAAAAAGTATTCATACCGGATTATAAACACATCCAACTACCATGTCTTTGATCGACGCTTTAACACAGTATTTGATAAACAGTTATTAGATGTAGGTAAAATGCAGGAAGCTGCATCATACTTTCTTGGAACGCATGACTTCAAACCTTTTTCTGCTAATAATGGATCTGATATCAATAGTACCGTCAGAACTATCAGCAATATTAGAGTGACAGGCGATGAAGAGTTAAATATACTGATTGAAATAGAAGGAAAAGCCTTCCTTTATAAGATGGTCAGAATGATGGTTGGATCCCTTATAAATATTGGTATGGGAAAACATGAACCAGAAGCCATAAGAGAAATACTCGAGGGGCGAATGAAAAGAATTGGAAGGACAGCGGGGCCAGAAGGGCTTTACTTGGAAAAAGTATACTTTGACGAAAGGGGTAAACAATGAAAATTATAGACTTATTTAAGAATAAAAAAACCGTAGTCTCGTTGGAGGTATTTCCACCAAAGATGGACTCGCCAATAGAATCAGTTTACAAAACAATTGACGAACTTAAGGATTTAAAACCTGACTTTATAAGTGTTACCTATGGAGCATTAGGAAATAGTAAAGGTAGAACAGTTGAAATCGCAGCCAAAATAAAAAGAGACTATGGTATAGAGAGCCTAGCTCACTTAACTTGCATTGCAGCAACTAAGGATGAGATGAAAAAGACATTTGTGGAATTAAAGGAAAATGGAATTGAAAACGTTCTAGCATTAAGAGGAGACTTACCTGCTGATCCGGACTTTAAGTTTCCAGATCCTCTCCACTTCAAATATGCTAGAGATTTGATTAAGGAAATTAAAGAAACGACAGATTTTTCGATTGCAGCTGCTTGCTATCCGGAAGGTCATGTCAATTGCACAAGCAAGGTTGAAGATATAAAATTCCTGAAGGAAAAAGTTGATATGGGGGCAGAGTATTTGATTACACAGCTCTTCTATGACAATGAGCTTTTTTACGATTTTATGGATAAGACGGCAATAGCAAATATAAATGTGCCTATTTCTTGTGGCATTTTGCCAGTATTAAATAAGAATCAAGTAATGAGAATTACTCAATTATCAGGATGTAAGCTACCACCCAAATTTCTAAGGATATTGGACAGATACGAGAACAATCCTGAGGCATTGAAGGAAGCTGGAGAAGCCTATGCAATTGAGCAGATAATTGACTTGATGGCTTTTGGTGTTTCGGGAATTCATCTTTATACAATGAATAAGCCAGACACTGCTAGAAGAATAATTAAGAACATTGAAAACATAAGGAAAATATGATAAAAATAAGACTATGGTTTATAAAAGACTAATATATTAAAGGAGAAACGCTAATGTTTAAGCTTCCAGTTTATCAGACTCCAGACTTTTCGCAGGAAAAGTTTGCAAAATCTCCAGATGCAAAGACCAAAGTTGTTGAAAGAGCAGGAATTGCACCTTCTGATTACCACGCTACATCAATGTACCCCGAATACTATAAGATCAAGGGTGAATGGGTCCTAATCGAGCAAACGAGAATGGACTGCGTCCCCGTAATAAAGCCGGATGGTAGCATTGAAGCCAAAGAATTTCGAAGATTAGAAGTTGGAGAAATTGTTATTACAGGGAGAAAGGACGATGGTTCGGAAGGCATATATTTAAATGGAAATGGATTTGCTTCTGAAGCAGGTTCGGTAGATACATTTTCTTTCAGAAGTGGGAGATCAAGAGAAACATCGTTTTCTCAAGATTATGACAGCCTAGTTGAATTGCTCAAGCATGACAAGGATAATGGATATATAGTATGGGTTTTAGGCCTAGCCGCTGTGTTTGAAAGCCAGTCTATGATGGCCATGGAAGAAATTATAAATGGCGGATATGCACACGCAGTATTTGGTAGAAACGCTGTTGCAACTCATGACCTTGAAGGAGCTTTATTTGGGACTGCTTTAGGCCAGGATATAAGAACGAGAGAAAACATCCATAATGGCCACTATCATCATCTTGATGCGATCAACATGATGAATGAAGCGGGTAATATGGAAGAAGGAATAAAGAAACTTGGAGTTGACAATGGTTTGATGCATGCATGCGTTAAGAACAAAGTACCTTTCGTATTGGCAGGATCAATCAGGGATGATGGCCCTCTGAACAATGTTATGAACGATGTATCACTAGTGCAAGACGAAATGAGAAAGCATACAAAGAAAGCGACTACGGTTGTTTGCCTTGCAAGTCAATTACATACAATAGCGACTGGAAACCTTACACCATCTTACGTTGTTAGAAATGGAGAAGTTAGACCAGTTTATATTTATGCTATTGATGTTTCAGAGTTTGTCTTAAACAAACTAAGAGATAGAGGAACTTTAGAAGTTACAACAATAGTATCAAATATTCAAGATTTTTTCTTCAAGATAACTAGATTACTAAGAGATAGAAAATGAGAATAAAAGAATGAGAGAACTGATCGGTAAAAAAATATTACTCAGCGACGGAGCTATGGGAACAATGCTTCAAATGAATGGACTTTTGACGGGGGAACTTCCTGAAAAGCTTAACTTTACGCACCCCGAAATCATAAAAAAGATTCATTTGGAATACTTGAGCGCTGGCTGTGATTTTTTATGCGCAAACACATTTGGAGCTAGCGAATATAAGCTTCATGGAAGCGGGCTCTCGTCTGCAGAAGTTGTAAATAAGGCTGTAGAAATAGCAAAAGAGGCCGCCAGTGAATTCTTTAAAAAAACCGGGAAGAAAGCATTTATTGGGCTAGATGTTGGACCGATAGGAAAGCTGATGGCACCTATCTCTGATCTTACATTTGAAGAGGCTTATGAAACTTTTAAAATTCAAATAGAAGCGGGAGTGAAAGCTGGGGCTGAATTTATAATCTTCGAAACCTTTACAGATATCTATGAACTAAAGGCTGGAATTCTTGCAGCCAAAGAAAATTCGAATCTTCCTATCATCTGTTCAGTAAGCTTCCAGGAAGATGGAAGAATGCTAATGGGGACTGACCCTCTTACAATGGTAAATATAATTTCAGATATGGGCATCGATGCGCTAGGAGTAAATTGTTCTCTAGGGCCAGAAGAAATGATAGGGACAGTTAAAGAAATATTAAAATATTCGAAGATCCCAGTAATCGTTCAACCCAATGCTGGCTTGCCTTGCTTGGTTGAAGGAGAAACAGTTTTCGATGTTATGCCAGTAGAATTTGGAGAAACCGTCAAAAAGTTCTTGAAGCTTGGAGTCAAAATCGTGGGAGGATGCTGTGGCACAACTCCAGAATTTACCAAAGTACAAAGAGCTATTGTCGACGAATATATGCAGTCTGATGAATTCAAGAACCAAAATGGAGCAGAATTAATCAAGCCAATTGAATACACGGCAGTTAGTTCATCAACAAAGACAGTAATTATTGGAGAAAGAGTAAGAATTATTGGGGAGAGAATTAATCCTACAGGTAAAAAAGCTCTTAAAGAAGCACTTAAGAATGATGATATATCATTTATAATAAATGAAGCTATCAATCAGGTAAAAGCTGGGGCGGCAATTCTTGACGTCAATGTGGGCCTTCCTGAGATAGATGAGAAAGAAATGATGCTTAAGGCAATTGCCGCAGTTTCATCTGTTGTCGATGCTCCATTACAGCTAGACAGCTCTGACCCGAGTGTTATCGAGGCTGGGGCTAGAATGTATAATGGAAAGCCTATCATCAACTCGGTCAATGGAAAGCTTAGCGTAATGGAGGCCATTTTCCCAATAGTCAAGAAGTATGGCACATGCGTTATTGCACTCACCTTGGACGAAAATGGCATTCCCAACTCCACTCAAGAAAGATTGAATATCGCAGAAAAAATAATTAATAAGGCCAAGGAATATGA
>CAYRVM010000024.1:0-4302 GCA_964427575.1 uncultured Oscillospiraceae bacterium
ACCCAGCATTTTAAGCGCTATGTATATCCCGTCCGTCCCGTTCCCAATACTTATACAGTGCCTCACACCGTATTCAGCAGCATACGCCTTTTCAAAGTTCTCAACATATTTCCCGCGGATAAAAGCGGTCTCCTCCACTACATTCCTGATCGCAGTATCAATTTCAACCTTGATATTCGCGTATTGGCTTTTCAAATCTACAAATGGAATATTCATTTTGACTCCCTAAAGTTTTCTTAAAAGTTTAGCTGGATTTCCAGCGTAGATTCCCTTTATCAGCAAATCCTTTGTGACAACAGATCCTGCTCCGATGACCACCCCGTCAACAATTTTAACAGGCAGTATGGTCGAATTTGATCCGAAAAGGACATTTGATCCTATATTGGTGGCTTTCCATAGTGTCTTATCACGAAAAGCAGGCCTTCCTGTTTTGAAAAGATCATTGATGAACATAACTCCATGTGAGACAACACAGTTGTCCCCCATTTCAACAAGTTCGCAGACAAATGCGTGAGATTGGATCTTACAGTTCTTCCCAATTACGACATTCTTCTGGATTTCGACATAGGGTCCTACAAAAGTCCCATCCCCGATCTTGCAACCATACAGATTTACAGGATTGACAACAGTCACATTTTCACCGAAATCCACATCAACTATCCCGACATTCTTAATATTTGGATTCATGAAAGTTAAGCCTTTATTTTATTTTTCCACATCCCCTGCAGGTTTAACTATAAACTGCAGAAAAGACACGCTAAAGTCGTGAACTCCAACGGCAGTTTCAAAAGAGGTAATTATGCAATTCTTGCAGGATAATTAGTTTCATTACATGACAATCATCCATTCATCCAACAATCCATTCACCCATTTCTTTATCTGTGCCCAAGCCTGCATTTGCTTGGTCTGAATCTCAAAGGAACCTCTCTTCCTGTTTCAATCGATTCATATATTGCAGATATCAGTTCCAGACTTTTCCTGCCTTCAAGGCCGTCAACCAGTTGATGCCTGTTGTTGTTTACGCAATCAACGACATGTTCATAATACGCCTTGTGCCCAAAACCGTAAACATCAGGAGGATTAACAGAATATTTTTTTATCACATCATTCTCGTCAGGTTCCATTTTGACGAAATTCCAGGTTTTAAGCTCGTTGACGGCAAAGCCTCCGATGACTACGCTTCCCTTCTCGCCAAGGACGCTTATCGATCCCTCTAGATCCTTCGGCCGCGTTGCAGTGGTTGCCTCAATGATGCCGAAGGCCCCGCTTACAAATTTCAATATTACGACAGCGGTATCCTCTACCTCTATGTTTACCAAGGCCGTTGAACTCTTTGCAAACACGCTTTCGACATCCCCGAGCATCCACTCAAGAAGATCTATGTGATGACTTGCCTGATTAGCAAGTACTCCCCCGTCCAGAGCCCAAGTCCCCCTCCATGCGTCCGAATCGTAATATTCCTGGGGTCTGCACCACCTCACACGAACCGTTCCAAGTACTATTTTACCAAAACGGCCGGAATCCATAGCCTCCTTGAGCTTCATAACCGGTACGTTGAAACGATTCTGCTTCACAACAAAAAGCCTGCAGGCGTTTGCATCACAAGCCCTGATCATATCGTCCGCACCATCAAGCGTCAGGGCCATGGGTTTCTCGACAATGATGTGTTTACTGTATTTCGAAAGAGCTATGACGTGTTCTGCATGAAGGCCACTGGGGGTCAGAACGGAAACCACATCAGGCTCCTCCTTCGCCATCATGTCGTTAAAATCCTCATAGCAAGGAACATTGTATTTTCCTCCGCAGGACTCGGCCTTTTTCCTGTCTATGTCGCATACTGCGGCAAGTTCGGCGCCTGAAATCATTCCTTTGCCTAGCAACTCAGAGTGTCTTTGTGCTATTCTGCCGCAACCTACTAGTACGAATCTAATGTTTTTTATCATTATTAATTTCTCGAAGTTTTTAATATCTAACAAATCTTCTTTTTATTCATTTTTAAATAGTATTAAAATAAACGTATAAGTCTAACTAAAATACCCTTTATTTTATAAGTTCTAAAAATCCAATCAGGTATAATCATAAATAATTTTAAATAGTAATAACGAATTGGAAATAGAAATTTAAGCCTACCTAATATTTTTTCATTAAGTATTTTTTCCCTATTATTTTTAATATCTACTAAAATGTTGACAATAATACTTTTAACTTGCTTACAATAATTCTTATACATATCTGTCGGGATACTAATAATATTTGATCTGTAAATTTGTGTTATGACATCCATATTTCCGCTAATAATATCCAATAAACGTTCATTATTTTGCTGCCAACCATCATTAGGGATCCTTCCTATGACATATGGGAATGAGACTATATATATATTTATTTTATCTAATAGTGATAATAAAATACCAAGTTGAACATATTGTGTTCCATAAAATGGCATAGGATCTATGTTATCCCATGACTTCTTTCTCATAATGAATGCAGGTAATAGTGTAGGTAGCTCTGTCAATTTAGTAATAGATAAGAAATGAATATAATTTTGACATTTAACGTCGTTTTCTATTTTCAACATTTTATCATTTATTACATGTTCAAGATTATGATCAGCTTGCTTATAATTCATATATATAAAGTCTATAGATGGGTTTTCACTCAATATATTCAAAACTTTAGCTATTGCTCCATCGATAATAATATCATCTTGTCCACACAACCATATATATTCTCCATTCCCCAAAGAAGCAACTTTTATAAAATTGCCATCCATTTTGAGATTATTTGTGTTCTTATATAAGGATATATTGGAATATTTATCTGAATAATATTTTGCAATTAAATAACTCTTGTCAGTGGATACATCATCACATAGTACAATTTCTATATCACTAAAACCCTTTTGATTAATTATAGATTCAAGGGTTTCCGATAAAAATTTTTCTCCATTATATATAGGAATACATATTGATATTTTAAATCTCATATTATTTTAAATCTATAATTTTAATAATTCTGGCCGGATTTCCAGCTAAAACATGATTCGCCGGAAAACTCTTGGTTATAACAGAATTTGCCCCTATAATGCAGTTATCTCCAATTGTGACATTTGGCAGAATTGCTACTCCAGAGCCTATCCAGACATTATTGCCTATGATGACAGGCCCTTTAGAAAAAAGCATCCTTTTTATAGGTATTTCTGTGATATCAGGATAATCTATTTTCCCATGTGAATGATCTGATATAAATATCCTGCTGCCCATAAGCACATTATTACCTATCTTAACTTTTTTAATTGCAGTAATTTGGCAGTCGAAACCAATAACTACATTATCTCCAATAATTATTTGTTCATGATTATTATCTTCCCCATATCCGCCTATATATAATCCTTTATTTGCATGAAAATATTTTCCTATAACTATATATTTGGATCCATGAATCGAATTCCAAGGATAATGTATGTAGCTATTTTCACCTATTTGTTTAAATGAATCTTTAATGGATTGAAACTGATAATTTTTATAATAATCAACAATATCCACAAAATACATGTGACTTATCATTTTTCGGATAATTAATCTCAATAAATAATCACAAGCTCTTAAAGGATGAGCAATATAATAAAATATTTTATAAACTCTTTTTAAATATTTCATAAGAATTGTTTGCTTGTCTAAGAATTTCTATTTCTAATAGCATTTGTAAGATATTTAATAAACTCTTTTGAAACTATTTCTTCATTAAAATTTTTGTGTACATAGTTGTAACCATTCAATGCAATCGATTCTAATTCATGTTCATGATTTTGATAATAGGAGATTTTATCTATCATATCATATGGGGTTCCATCATAACCAATATAGTGAACCTTATCTATCAGGCCAAGATCACTATACATTGGATCGCGTTTCCCCAAAAAAGCTGTACCGCATGCCATACCTTCAACAAAACCGATTCCAGGAAGGCCAATTGTTTCTTCTGGAACAATAAACATTTTGTATTCATTTAATTTGCCAACTATGTCAAACTGGTAATACGTCCGGTCATTAATTACTTGTTTATTATTAACATTAAATATTAAACCTATAATCCTTAACATATATATAATTGATCTTCTTAATGAAATAATTTTATTCTTTATATATCTTATTGGCAGAAAATATTTTGAATAAATAATTTTGTAATAATATTTGTTCCTAATCGGATTATTAGAAAACAAAGGTGAACTATCAGATTTTATATAAATACTGTTCTTATTAGAACTTTTATCATCAATATTTGATATCATTGAATCGATAT
>CAYRVM010000024.1:4312-12975 GCA_964427575.1 uncultured Oscillospiraceae bacterium
TCGCATTATCATAAATGTATTTACGCATCGGCTGCAATTGGTTATTTTTAAAGAATGAAAGAAAATCTTTATCCTCCATAGGATAAGTAATTGTCCCCAAGGCTAAAACTTTATTTTTTCTTTTAGTAAATTCTTTGATATTTATAAATTTTTTATTAGGGACAAACGGTAATGCATATACATCTTTTTGGTACCATGAAAAATATTCATTAAAAAAAACACTGTTTTTAAAAAGATTCGACTCAGATACAAATAAATCAATTCCAGCTTCTTTTGTATTTCTTGATCCTAAGCTTGCGTTATACCCAAAATGAGATAAGTGTATGATCTTGTATGCTTTTGAATTTTTAAATTTTTCCAGCAAAACACTTTTAGGTCTGGGAAAGTCTCCGGTTAAATTTGTAAAATGTTCATAGATAAAAGAAATTATAACATCATCTCGCTTTAGTTTGTCAAGGTCTTTTATAATTCGGAATCTAAATGGATTTAATCTGTTCACTAAAACCCATAAATAAAATTCCTTAATTGGAGAATAAGGCGTTGTTGAAAGAGAAAATTCATCTATATGAACATAGACTAACCCTTCTTTATAGAAATAATCAAACAAAAATTCATATTTATTAGGTGATTTTTTTTTATTTAACAAAAGCCCAATCGTTGATTTATACCAGTAAATATGGGGATTATGTAAAATTATGCGCATCTTCTATTCCCATATGGTTACTTTTGGGTTAATATTTTTCAGTTGAGCTCTAACTTCATCTTGATACTGTCCTGCTTTTAAAATCACAGCCACCTCTGAGAGACCATCGATTATTGACGGATCAACAACATTAATATTCGTTCCGTAAAGTCGCTTATTGTGTTTAAGTGAAGAATTATCAATGATATTAATAATTTTTTTACTATTAAGCCCGCGATATAGTAGAAATTGAGAAAATATATGTGCACCAAAAAGAAATATTTTTCCTTTGAAATCATCCATAAGATGGTTAAGTTTATTGACTTCTATATCATAATGATCAATCATTTCTAAATAAAGTTTTTTATTTTCTTTATAATGATTAGTCAGTTTTAAATTTACTATATTTTTACTTTTTTTAGTTACATAAAAAATACTATGTTCTTGAAAATAGTATTTTTCGATAATATCAAATCCATGTTTTTTTAATAAATAATCTGTAAAATATTCCGATAAAAAATAAGTATGCTCAAAATTAATCGAATTAGAATATTTATGCTTGAGATAGGCATATAAGTTTGGCACAGAAAAAATATGCTTCCCGTTAATTGGAAGTAATTGATGAATATGTCTTAACGTAACATTCGGGTCTATAATATGTTCTAATACATGCGAATGAACTATAGTATTAATATCAGAGATATAAATGTTTTCGTTAAAAAACGCCTTAATTACATGTATTTTCCCATTTCCCTTAAATGAAGGATTAGGTTCAACAATTGTCCATGAATTCGGCGCACCTAAATTATTTTCGTAAAACTTCTCAGCCAAAGACCCATTAGAGCCTCCAATCTCTAATATATTTCCAGAAGTATGTTTCCTTATGAAATTACTCAATTTATGATGGTGTAATTCCCATATAGCGCCAATACCTTCTGAATGATATTTAGAATAAACAATATCTAATGGAAGCAAATTTTTTAATTGAATCATTCCAGAATCTCTACAAATCATCCACGTCATATCAGATAGTATATCATCTTCAATTGGTGTGTCAGTACACCCAATGAATACTGGGAATGATTCAAATTTATATAGAAATTCTAAATTCTCTTTATATGTTATAATACTCTTATTTCGTTCAATCAAATTCATAATTTCTCTTCTTGAACTTTATACAGCATCTGCTTACCTAAAGCATAAAGCATTAAACTGTATGGCTCATGGTGTAACGCTGCAATGTTTAAATATACAAGGGCCGTAAGAATCCTAACTTTCTTTTGATCATATCCATTTGCAGGAAGCCAGTCAGAGAAATATTGTTCACAATCCACCAAAACTTGTTTTCTATTGAAGTCAAAATAAATATCGTTAGTTTTCCAATCAATCCAATAAAGCTCCTTTGCAATCAGCTCGTGACAAATAATCAATCCATGCAGGAGCTTGGCCAGATCATAGTAAATATCACCTATAGTCAATAATCCTCCAAAATCCTGTCGCCAATCAAGAAACGTAAAATTCTTATTTTCATGCGAATATAGGATATTTTCAAAATGGAAATCCCCATGAAATCGACCAGATAATCCATTGGCTAACCAATTCCAATCAATTGAATCAAATAATTTTTCAAGAGTTGGCATTCTAAAACCATTGATTTTTTCAGTTCCATCATGCTTATTATAATTTTTATAGAACAGTTCCACTCTTTCCAAAGTCTTGTCTTTGTAAAATTGCATACATTTGTAATGAAAATCTTTTTCTTCTTTTGGACTCAGGTCGTGAAACTTCCAGAAGACCTTGGAATGTTGGAGGAGTTTATCGAAAAGAGGAATGGTTACTGCCTCTGAAAATATTATCCCCTCAGATTTAGAATATCGGTACATATTTGAGGTTACGCCTGTAACCTCGGGAACAAAACCTTTGAGTTCTTTCGCTCTAGTTACGCGATTGGCGATAAATTGTTTATCGTCTGAAAATTTAATTACATTTTTAGACACAAACCAAATAGATTCGTTTGCTTTTTCTAATATATTTGGAGCATTTGATTCGGAATACATATCTCTGGTGCGGGAAAGAGCTTCAGGATTACCTGTATCGAACCATGTAAAGCAATGAGCTCTAATTCCTGTATTTAATAGACTACGCATACCATAGGACTCTCCCATTGATATTGCATCTTCTCCACCATTCTCCATGGCTGACCAAAATATTTTATAATCCTTAATACCAGCTAATCCAATATATGGTTTGTGTGTATCAGGTTTCCCTATTCCTTTTTCGCAAATATCCAATACCTTTCCATCTTCAAGTTCTAATGTCCGATATGGTTGCAAGTCTAAAACTTCAGCAAAACCCATCCAATTGTTATCAAGAGTCGGTATAGGTTCTCTAACTAATGTATCGCACGAAATAAATACAAAAGGTTCTTGAAGATATTTTTTGCAGCTAAGTACACTTAGTCCTAATCCAGATCCTACTCCTTCATAAGGAAATACCTCAGAAAAGAAAAAATTTCTATCAGGATAAGCTAATTCAATAAATTCACGAACTAAATTCCCTTTATATCCAAGAGCGATTACAAATTCTGCATCCATGGGAAATTGCTCAATCACATGGGAAAGAGTCGGCCGGTTTGCAATGCCAACTAATGATTTATTTAGATATTGGGTCATTTTTCCCAATCTAGATCCAGTCCCAGCCATTGGAATTAGGACGCGATAACTCATTTTGACTCCCTCTTGTAATCATCTACGAGACGAATAACATCATCCATCTCCGGTGTACTTGCTTCAAGATATACACTATCTTCAATTGCTTCCATGCGATGAACTTTTCCTGGAGTCAAAGTAATAGTCTCACCAGCGCCAAACACTCGCGAAACTATATTTTCTTGCGATTCACCATAAGAAATAAGCATTTGTCCTTGTAAGACATAGATTGTCTCTCTTTTAACTTTATGATACTGCAGGCTGCAACGATGCCCTTTTCTCATTGTAAGCTTTTTCATCATATACCGACTATTAATCTCAATTATTTCTTCTTTTCCCCAAGGTTTTTCAATAATTTCCATAAATATCCCTCTAAATTTTAAATTTTTCATATTCGGGATGAAAATCAAAGAACCTATCATAAAAGGACTTAACATATTGCTGCATTGACCAGCGACTATTAAACCCATACTTGTATTTCATCCATCTTTTCCCTTCTTCAACATAAAGCTTAAGATTCTCCTGATATCCTTCAGTTTTAATTAGATCAGATTTGTTAAGCAGATAGCTTTCATTTTCCTCTGCCCAAACCTCCCTGGTAATAGCCGCAGCCCAGTCATTAACATATGCTTTTGCAATTAATTCGCTTTCGCTGCCATAACCTCTAAAATTGGTACCGTCAAATAAAAAACTCATGAAATCCAATTTCTCGTCATTGCATATGTTCATAATAAACTCACGCCTAAGCAAATAAGCATTATTATGAATGAACCAAAAATATTTTGTCTTCTGCTGGTCCAATAAATGTTTCTCCCCCCAACATTTTGAACACGGTGAAATAATTCCCACGTTCTTATGCTGATCAAGTATTTTCATAAGTGTAACCAATGTTGGTACATTCATTAATTCAGTATCATTTGTTAATAAGAAAAAAGCGTCATATTTGTTAAACTTGCCTTCCTTCCATATCTGGCTAAGGGCATAATTCATTCCTCTGGAATAACGCAGCCCCTGCTTAATTGCTTCGGGCCAATCCGCATACCATGTACAATACTTAGAGAGTTTATCCTTATCTGAGCCTGCCTCGACTACATATACGTCAGTATGTTCATCATCATATGTTCTTAAATGTTCAACCAGCCTATTGGTTGGCTCAGGCAAATTACGATTAAGTATTATAGTAGCAACTCGTTTCATATTACCGCCCCTAATCGAAAATTATGAAGATATCGAATAATGCTCTGTTTGATTTGATCTTTTAAATATGCATCCAGATCGACGCCTTTTGTTGCAAGTTTATTAACTGCTTCCTCCTTTATCTTTGCAACCTCATGGTTAGCAAACACATAATGACCAGCTATTATTGACCGATCGCGATCGGTGGCATTAGTATCTTTCAGCATCCACTTTTCCCACTTAAGTGAATCATAGGCTATTTTTAGAAACCTTTCGGATAACGAACCAAGCCCATTTTTTTCTAATATCATAATTAGGGCTTTTGTTTCCGTAACACCAAATTCCGGAGCAACATTTGCGGCATGAATGCCTAATTTCGGATGCCATTGCAATGCTTCATTTGATAAGTAATCTGTATTATGTTCCTTCATGAAAACGCCGTATCTAGAACAGATCTCAACAATCTTCGGAACTTGTATCTCTGGAGGTATCTCGTCTGCCACACGTATAGGAGAATCAAAGGAACCAACATTTCGTGTCTCCATTACTTTTGTACCTGTCTGAGTCACAACAAATGTTGGTTGTGGCATTTTATGTTTATTGCAAAACTTTTGGATTGAATTAAGAGTATAATTTAGTTCCTCTTGCGTATTTGTGCTGCCGCTTTGCTCCTCTGTCCCAATCTCAAAAAGCACGTCTTGTCGTAACTGTTGAGCCTGGCTCCAGCAAAACTCATATAATTCATACATGCGTTCAAGCACTTCATCAGGATTCGTATGCCCATGTATATCAATACTTGTGTCAATATGTAATATCTGAAAACCCGCCTCGATGTCAGCCCTAAAAGACAATTTGGCTGATTCCATAGCTCTTCTAAGACTTAGTTGCTTCTCTTTTTCCTTTGAACTCTGCCATGGGCCGCCATGATCCCTGGCCAATATTATTTTACCTTTTTTATCCCTGTCAATTACATACTTGGCAAATTCAGAAGTTATCCAATTGTTTACATACCCACCACCGAATTCCTCTGAATCGATTTGTCTGCGACTTGCAATAAGCATTATTGGGACTTCATATTGATTAGCCAATTCAATAGCCGCATCTATACAATTAATACTCATGGGTCCAACTCCCAACAAGGTACAGCGTCGTGATAATAATTTTTCGAAACGATGCTGAATCATGAACTAAGTCCTCCTCATATTTATATTAATCATTTAAGATACTTAGCCCTTATTGTTAGCAAAAAATAGTTTTATAATATGAAGGCAGGCATCTAGTACGGCTCCTTCTCCTGATTTAGATGGAGTGATATAATCTGCAGCTTTTTTCGCCTCTACTCGTGCATTCTTTGGCGCTATCCCATAAAAGCACTTTTTAATAATTTCAGCATCATGATAACCATCTCCTAAATATATAACCTTATTCAAACCGTATTTACAATCAATAAAATTAAGTCGTTCATTTTCACTAACCAAAATAAGATCCTGATTCATATCATCAACTATTCTTTTTTTTGATATGGCATAACCTCTTTTATCTGCAGTTAAGAATATTACTTTAATCTTATCTCTTATTAATTTAATACCGTCATTATCATGAGCTCCAAATACTTTATAAGTTTTACCGTGTTCTGAATACAAAAACTGGCCTGTGGTCATAACGCCATCAACATCAACAATGAGATAGCTGGGTTTTTTCATTTTATTGTCTCTTTCATCTCCAAAGGTATTATTTGTGTTTCAAATCTTGGTCTTACCACTCCGCCCCATGCACCAACATTTTCTTCTCGCATTGAGCCTGTTTCATGAACAGTAAATGATAGTATTTCTTTTTCCAGCACATGAACAATTGTAGTATTCGAAATGATTGCAATATTGACTCTATATGTCTGATCGTTTAAAAAATTACCAGGTATTTTAATACTTATTTTATATTTACCTATCGGAAGAGGTTTATTAAGATATTTACTCGGTTTCTCAATCGAGTTTGCCGAAGAAATGCTTGTTGTTCCAAAAACCATACATCCGGATCTGTCCAACACATGTATACTATAAGACAAATTGTCAAAATCTTTTTTGAAATTATAAAAATCAAATTCTATGTAAAAATCCTTATCTATAGGAACAACTTCTGTAGGATTGTTATCATAAACAACATTTGCTTCTATAAGCTTAATATTTTCATCTCCTGGTGCAGATTTCAGATCTTCCCATCTCTTCCCTTTAACTTCTGAGTTAGTTAATGACAAATACTTGGAAATAACATTTTTTGTATCTGAAAATATTTGTATTTTACCTTCACTAAGAAGAATGCATTTTGAGCATAACTGTTGTACTGCCACCATATTGTGACTCACAAACAGAACGGTTCTGCCCTCTTTTGCCACATCCTCCATCTTTCCAAGGCATTTCTTCTGGAACTGGGCATCTCCGACAGCTAAAACCTCATCCACCACTAAAATTTCCGGCTCCAGGTGAGCGGCGACGGAAAATGCCAACCTAACATACATGCCGCTGGAATAATGCTTGACCGGCGTGTCTAAAAATTTTTCGACCTCTGAAAATGCCACTATCTCGTCAAATTTGCGTTTGATCTCAGCTCGGGTCATCCCCAATACCGCACCATTCAAATAGATATTCTCCCTTCCGCTAAGCTCAGGATGGAAGCCTGTCCCGACTTCCAATAAAGAAGCGACGCGGCCCTTAATCTGAATTTTCCCGGTTGTCGGTTCGGTTATACGGCTGAGGATCTTGAGCAATGTTGACTTCCCAGCCCCGTTCCGTCCAATAATTCCAACCCGATCACCCTGGTTAATCTCGAAGGAGACGTCGCGAAGCGCCCAAAACTCTTCAAGATCGGTGTTTTCGCGGTTCGGGCTGAGGGGATGGAGGAGACGTTGAAAAGCGCTGCGGCTCAGGTGCGTGAGCGAGTCCCGGAGGGACTTATACTTGAACGCACCCCCGGCGTTACGGTCGTGCCCGATAATGTAACGCTTACTTAGATTCTCGACTTTAATGATAGCCATAAGATTAACTTTTCTGTCCACGAATTATACGAATTCACACGAATTGAATACTATTTACACTAATAAATTCTTGCTGTGAGTTTTATTTGCCGGAGAGCAAATAAAATTCGCAGCAAGGGTTTGTATTTTAATTCGATAAATTCGTTTAATTCGTTGACTATGCGTTAAATCTTGTCAGTGAAATCTGTGGCTGGCTTCTTTTTCTTTATGGAGATTCATTAGCAATCCGCAACACATCGTCAACAAGTTTTTTGCTGCAATAAAATCCATTTTTCCTTAAATCCGTGACCAGAGGAGATAAAGATGGAATCAAACCATCTTCTTTGGCCAACAGAAGAACTCCCAGCGTTCCCGTCAATTTAATCTTTTGGAATGAAGCAACCGATCGTCCAAGACTGTCATCAATAATAGCGAGGCTGCCTTTATTCTCAAGAGCCAAGGCGATAACACTTGCCTCCCCATAACCAAGATCTGGAATCAATTCCAGAAAAGGCGGAAAAGAAATATCTTGTATCTTAAAGCCATCATTGTTCCTGATATCAGGGATTGACAATCCCTGTCTTGCACCAGCATCAAGTTCGGACAGAACTTGCGAAGTCGTGGATATAATACCAAATAAATCATTAAGAACATGTAAATGCCCTATCTGATGCAGATAATAAAGAGGAGAAGTGTTACTTATAATCATTCGAGGCTTCTCTTGCCATTAACAGATCGTTTGCCAAATCATCCTGAGAGCCAGAATACAAAGGAACTCCGAAAGTTGCGAGTTTGTGAAAAAAAGAAACTCTGGATATGCCAGCAAGATCAGCTGCACGACTAGAGGAAAGCTTTCCAATCTCATAAAGCTTTACAGCAGCCATTAATCGAAGTTCATCTGCAAACTGTTCCTTGGTCTCGTGCATTGAACGCAAAATAATATCTGGACAGTCTATTGTAATCGTACTCATTTTCGTATTCCTTAATTTGGTAATAATATAAGTTATTAGTCCAGAGAATCAATATGCCAGCCTGACATACATGCCGCTGGAATTCAGTTATCAGTATTCAGTTATCGGTTATCAGTAAG
>CAYRVM010000025.1:0-4738 GCA_964427575.1 uncultured Oscillospiraceae bacterium
GGTCGGATTCCGGGGGCATGATTTCTAGTTTTTGTCCATTTTTTATTATGAAGCAATTGTCATTATTATGGTTTTTATTGTCTGCCGAAATTTTACCTTTTTCAGTAAGTTTTCCTATTTGAATTGCCTTGATATTTTCCATTTTAAATCTCTCTAAAATAGCTTTTCCATTTTGTTCATCTGCAACAATCAACATGGATCCACTTGAAATAAGCTTCAAATAGTCTATATCAAAGTGAGCACATATTTTTTTTGTAGATTCAAGTACAGGAATCAAGTCATTCTGTATTTCACAACCTAGTTCTGTATTTTGACAAATTTCCCATACCGCACCGAGGACTCCTCCTTCAGTGATATCATGCATAGAAATTGCTCCGAGCTCACCTGCTATAATACCTTCTTTTACGACGCTCAAATCTTTTAAAGTATTCTTTGCCTCTTGCATTTCAGCTTCTGTCAGGAAGGTTTTCAGCTTTTCTTCAAAATCGCTCGCGATAATTCCAGTACCTTCGAGCCCAGCGTATTTTGTCATTATTATGGCATCCCCAGCTTTGGCGGGATTTTCCATATTGCTACTTTGGCTTTTTGCTCTTCCGATTGCTGTAGATACAATAACTGGTTTAATAACTGCGTTAGTTATTTCAGTATGCCCACCGATAATTTCCACCTCAAGCCTTGCTGCTTCATCTCCGGCCTGCTTCATAATAAAGCTGATTTCCTCTTCAGTGGTACCTTCTGGAAGCATTACAGCTAACATAATACCAATTGGTTGAATTCCTTTTGTCGCAATGTCATTGCATGTAATGCTGATGGCAATTCTTCCGATCTCATTGATTGCGGCTGTTATAGGATCCGTTGAAATAACGCAATCATAAGCCCCGAAGTCTATAACGGCGCAATCTTTACCTATACCTGAGCGCTCTTTGACTTCGGGTCTCTTATATTTAATGTTTTTAAAAACTATTTCCTGAAGGACACTATTTTTCAATTTGCCAATTTTCATTTTTTCACCCCTAGGTTTTTCTTTTGGTGCTCTTATTTACTATCTATTTAACTCTACCAACTATTCCGCCCTCAAGCATAACTTTAATGCCATGGGGATGATTTTGTGAGTTGGTAAGAATTCTAACTACAATTCCTTCTGTGAGTTTTCCGCTTCTCTGATCTTGTTTTTGCACTACATTAACTTTCATCCCAATATTTATTTCTTGTCTATTTGTTCCAATAATGCCCATCTAATTACCTTTCTACTACAATCTACCAATTCTTTTCTTAAATATTTCTACGCTAGGAATTCTAATATCGAGAATTTCCGCAATTTTTAGTTTTGCTTCAATTCCCATAGATGCGCCGCTTCTTGCCAATACAGTTCCAATATCGAGAGATTCCCTGATCTCTTTCATTGCCGCTGAATCAGATAAATCGAAGACTGTGCATCCTAATTTTCCTGCTACATATTCTTTTGCTGCATTTAATTTCATACCCTTCATGACCATACGTGCTACTAGATCTCCAGCAGTCCGTATCCCGCCCATTCCAGATGCCATCTCATGCATTATTGCCATACCGTAAGCGTCTCCATGGCCTATCTACAATCCGTCGGCTTTGCCGATTTCCAGCAAGGCCTTTGATGCCCGAGTCGTTGCATCAGTGGGTGAGGTGTTTGTCAGTGGTATTCCCCCGACTCCCATTCCAGCATTCACAACTACCGGTATGTTTGCGACTGCGACCGCTGACTTTACGTATGCAAGGGCCCGCGCAAGGTTCCAGGCAAATGATTTGCTGCTATTAGTGTTTACAACGCATCCATATATATGTGCCCCAGCCGCTTCAACCGATTTCACTTGTGCTGCTGGATACTGTCCCGCTAGTCTTTTTCCTTCGAATTCGAGTCTGCCATGCATCCCAAGGTGGAATTCATTTGCCATGCCCATCTCGATGGAAAGGTCCGGATATTTTGATGAGAGTTCCTTGGCTGCGATTAATGCGGCCAAAATATCCGCGTCGCCGCTGGCGCCGCATGTGTCAAATTGTACTCCGCAGGCGCCCGCTTCGGCCAGGTGCGTCCCAACGTAGATCATATCTCTCGATGCTAATTTCACGGCCTCTTCTTGGGACGCTAGTGCTTCCAGAATTTTGCCCTGTGGAAGCAGTTCCGACCAATTGTCCAAAGGGCCATCGGGTTTGGTATACTGGCCTACATTTGGCATGGCCCCATAGAAAATTGGCATAATGCAGTTTTTCTGCGCCAGTTCCATGGCCATTGCCTCTTCAGTCACTATATTTTTAAGCGCTTTGTAACTATAATCCGTGTTGCACATCTCCATTGTATCGGAGCAGAGAACCCGTTCATGCGTCATCAGTGCAGTCATTCTATCCATTGGTATTCCAGCTCTTACTGGGAGCTTTAATGTTCCTGCATCGAAAGTTACAACGCCTTCATTTCCTCTTTCAACGCTGACATTTTTCTCAGGCATAGTCAAAATATGAATTAACCTGTCTACATCTTCATCCGGTAGTGCAGAGACTTTGCCTTTAGATACAGCATCATTGACGCCTTCCAAAACATCCTCTCGGATTTCTTGCTTGGTCATCCAGATGCCTTCGCCATCTCCAAATCTAGTAAAAAACTTTTCCATTAATCTTCCCCCTATTCTTCTCGTTTCAATTGTCCTATTGCTCCTGAGTCAATCCAATCAATAAATTCGTTCTCTGTAATTATCCTGACTCCTAGTTCTTTAGCCTTCTTATTTTTCGATGAGTTTGATAGACTGTCATTGTTTATCAAGTAGTTGGTCTTGGAGGTTACAGTGTCTGTAACTTTTCCACCCCTAGTTTCAATAACATTCTTTAATTCATTTCTGTTTTCATATTTTTCTACTGACCCTGTTATTACAAAGATTATATCCTCAAATATCAAATCCTCATTGGAAGATTCTATATTTTCAAATTCAATTTCGTCAAGTAAATCTTGGACTATTATTATATTTCTTTCATCTTGGAAAAACTTGATGTAACCATCCGCAACGATTTGACCTACCCCTGCAATTTCCATCAATTTATCTCTGTCTGCTCCCTGAATATCTGCCCAAACATACTTGAATTCCTTACAAATAATTTTCGCATTAGTCAAGCCTATATTTGGTATTCCAAGGCTATAGAGTAGCCTAACAACATTTGTTTTCCTTGCATCTTTAATAGATGCTACAAGGTTATTAAAAGATTTCTCACCGAATCCTTCCATGCTTGTAATTACATCTTTGAATTTCTTGACATGGAAAATATCTGCTAGCTCCTTTATCAATCCTTTTGCAATTAGCTTTTCAATGGTCGCTTCTGACAAACCATCCACTCCAATAGCATCTCTACTGACGAAATGTGTAAATAGTTTAATCTGTTTGGCTAGACATTCCTCGTTTCCACAGAACAAAACCTTTACTCCGCTCTCTTGTTTTATTTCAGCTTTTTCACTGCAAACTGGGCAAGCTTTTGGAATTTCAACATTTCCGCTCTTGGTTATATTTTCATATATCTGTGGGATAATCATATTTGCTTTATATACTGCAATTGTATCGCCAATCCCAAGTTTTAAGCTTTCAAGTATGCTAATATTGTGAACGCTGGCCCTACTTACTGTAGTTCCTTCAAGTTCTACTGGTTCAAAGATCGCGATTGGATTTATTAAGCCCGTCCTAGATGCGCTCCACTCGATTTCCAAAAGAGTTGTTTCCTTTATCTCGTCTCTCCACTTAAATGCAATTGAGTCTCTAGGGAATTTTGAGGTAGATCCTAGAGATTCGCCATAGCTAATATTATCATATGTTAGTACTAGTCCATCTGAAGGAAGATCGTTTCCTGAAATATTGCTAGAGAACCATGAAACAGCCTCTTTAATATTTTCCGAATTAACCTTCTTATATCCAACAACATCAAAACCTTGGCTCTTTATCCATTCGAGTTGAGAAGCTCTTGAGTTTTCAACATTCATTTTATCTGTCATAACCAAAGAAAAGGCGAAGAAATTAACATTTCGTTCAGCCGTAATTTTATTGTTCAACTGCCTCACGGAGCCACTGCACAAGTTCCTTGGGTTCTTATATTTTGCTCCCGCGTCAAGAATCTCGCTGTTTATCTTTTCAAAGTCGGAGTAGCGTATCACTGCTTCTCCCCTTATTATCAAATTATCTTTGTATGAAATATTAACAGGAACATTAGCAAAAACCTTTGCATTGTTTGTTATTACTTCACCAATTTCTCCGCTACCTCGAGTTACCGCCTTTACTAGTTTTCCTTCTGCATAGGTCAGTACAATCGTAAGACCATCTAGCTTCCAAGAAAGCAATCCCTCTTGATCGCCAATCCAATCAACCAATGTTTCAATATCCTTAGTTTTATCTAGAGATAACATCGGCTTTTCATGCCTTTCCTTTGGCAAGTCCCCCAGCAATTCATATCCCACATATTTGGTAGGGCTATTTGATAGCACTAATCCAGTTTCTTGCTCAAGGGCAATCAACTCATCGTAAATGCGATCATACTCGATATTAGGCATGATTTCCTTATTCTCTTGATAATAAGCCTTGGCGGCATCATTCAAGATCTTAACTTTTTCTTTCATCAACTCAAGTTTGTCCATTTTTTACCCCGTCAATTTTATTTTATATAACTTCAAGCGGCGCAATATCAAGCGCCAACTGTTTCATACCAACTGAATCAAATATTATTGTAGCAGTCTTCG
>CAYRVM010000025.1:4748-12951 GCA_964427575.1 uncultured Oscillospiraceae bacterium
AGTCTTCGTGTCTCCTTTTTCAGATATACTTATCACTAATCCCTCACCAAACTTTGTATGCTTAACTCTAACCCCATCTTTTATTTCAGAGCTATCCCTAACTTCGCTCCTCTTCTTTTCAGACTCCCTCGCATATTGCAATTGTTTATAAGGATTGAATAATTCGGCTCTTTCATCTCTTTTATTTTGCCTTGCCATAGTATAGCTGTTAGCGGGTTGTTTTTTACATCCCTCTTCATCTAATAAATCCTTATTTATTTCCTTGATAAATTTAGATTCTAATGTTATTTCTCTTCTTCCATAAAGAGTTCTCTCTACGGCTCCGGTTAAATAAAGATTTTCCATAGCTCTCGTTATTCCAACGTAGAAAAGTCTTCTTTCTTCCTCAATTCCATCTGGCTTCTCGTAACTTCTCCATCCTGGAAACAAGTTTTCTTCCATACCCCCGATAAATACTACTGGGAACTCCAGTCCTTTCGCGCTATGTAATGTCATCAGTGCAACAGCATTTTCTGAAGAATCATGATTATCAACATCAGCCATCAATGACACCTGAGCAAGGAAATCAGGAAGGGTAAGTTGCTTATTCTCATTTTCATAGTCGTAAATAACCGACTTAAATTCTGCAATGTTTTCTACCCTTACATCGCTTTCAACATTTTTCTGCTCTTCAAGGGCTCTCACATATCCTGTCCTAATTATTAAGCTTTCATAAATCTGAGAAACCAATAAATTTTCTTGATTTTTATTTAATTCAGAAATTACCGCAACCATTTCTGTTATGCTGTCTGATGATTTCTTAGAAAGTCCAGCCACAATTTCTTCATCCATGAGCACTGAAAATAAGCTTTCATTTCTTACTGAAGCAAGCGCCTTTAGTTTTTCAATTGTCTTGTCGCCCATGCCCCTCTTCGGCTCATTTATAACTCTAAGAAGGCTATTATCATCTTGTGGATTTTGCACAAGACGCATATAGCACATGATATCTTTAATTTCTTTTCTATCATAATACCTAACTCCGCCTAAAACCCTATAAGGAATATCTTTTGCAATCAAGGCATCTTCAAAATTTCTTGACTGAGCGTTGGTTCTATAAAGTATGGCGAAATCAGAGTATTTTCTGCTCTTATTCTTAAGCCTATCAATTTCATTAATTACATATCTTGCTTCGTCTTTTTCATCTTGCGCCCTGTAATACTTGATCTTGTCGCCCATTTCCTTGTCTGTCCACAGCTTCTTTTGTTTTCTGCCTTTGTTATGGGCGATAACCGAGTGCGCGGCTTCTAGAATATTCCCATGGGAACGATAGTTTTGCTCAAGCTTAACTACTTTTGCTCGAGCAAAGTCCTTTTCAAAGTCCAAAATATTCTTAATGTCCGCGCCTCTCCATTGGTAAATACACTGATCGTCATCACCAACTACGCAGATATTTTTACTTTTATCAGAAAGCAGTTTTACGAATTTATATTGAAGGAAGTTGGTGTCTTGATATTCATCTACCATTATATATTTAAACTTATCCTGGTAGACCTCCAAGACTTCTTTATGGTTTTCAAAAAGCTCTACTGTCTTCATTATTAAGTCGTCAAAATCTAAAGCATTGTTTTTCTTTAAAATGTTTTCGTAGGCTATGTACATCTGGCCTATAACCTTGTCTCTGAAATCATAGCCGTACATTTCGTTGAATTTTTTAGCGTTTTGTCCTTTTTCCTTGCTATCACTAATCTTGCCAAGGACCTGTTGAATATTAAAAACCTTGTCATCAATATTTAGCTCTTTGAATATCCCTCTCATTACTGCCTTTTGGTCATTAGGGTCATAAACAGTAAAGTTTTTATCAAATCCAATATATGGGCTGTTATCTCTTAACATACGTAAACATGCTGAGTGAAAAGTTAGAATCCACATCCTCATCCCAGGATTTACAAGGGCCTCTACTCTCTCTCTCATTTCTTTAGCTGCCTTGTTAGTAAAGGTAACAGCTAAAATACTCTGAGGATTCACTTTCTTTTCTTTGATTAAATATGCGATTCTATGAGTCATTGTGCTAGTTTTTCCGCTACCTGCTCCTGCTAATATTAGCAAAGGCCCTTCCGTAAAAACCGCTGCCTCTCTTTGTTCCTTGTTTAGTTTATCTAAGTAGTCCATCTTAAATTGCTCCTCTTTCTATATTAAATCTTTAAAAATCAAAGAATATGCTTCCGCCTATAAATTCTCTAAGTATTGAGTTATTTAAAATCATTGAATCATCTTCAATTGTTTCAAAGTGTTTTAAGAACTTCAAAAGTCTTACTGCTTCTGAAAATTCAGGCTCTTCCTGTCCTATGGATAGCAAGAGTGGAAACGCATATTTTTTTAAGACTGCAAGCTCATAAATATGAACCGAATTAAATAAGACATCTGCTTCTCCATTAAATGGGAAGATATTTTTATCTTCTCCTTTTCTGACCGAAGGCCATTGTGAAATAGTTACCTGCGCAGGGTTATTTCTCGCGCTATTGTCTCTAACAATTCTTCTAATCAATCTTGCATCGGTAGTTGGAACTCTATTGTATTCGTCAATGTTGATTTGAGTAAATGGGCTAATATATATTTTAAATTTTTCATCATCAGGTATATGCTCCGAAAGCCTTTGATTTAGTCCATGAATTCCTTCTATTACAATTGCTTGTCCCTTTTCTGCCCTCGTAACTTTTCTACCAAAGACTTTCTGGCCCAACTTGAAATCGAATATTGGCAAGTCAACTTCTTCTCCTGCTAGCAAGTCATTGATATTCTTATTAAATAGCTCAATATCTATGCTTTCAACATCTTCAAAATTATAGTTCCCATCTTCGTCTCTCGGCGTCTTATCTCGCTCAAGAAAATAATCATCCGTTCCTATCGAAATCGGTTTGATCCCATTGACTCTAAGTTGAATATATAATCTGTTTGCAAATGTCGTTTTCCCAGATGATGATGGACCGGCTATTAATATTGCTCTTTTTTTTTGTTTTACAATCATGTCAGCTATTTCAGCTATTTTCTTCTCATGTAGGGCTTCTGATATTTGTATTATCTCTTTATACTCGTTATTTCTTATTTTTTCATTAAGATCCCTCACAAATGAAATACCCATAAGCTTTCCCCATCGCGCTGTTTCTTGAAATGCCTCATATAGCTTTTTATCATCTCGATAAGGTGGAAGGCGGTTTGGTAGCTTTGGATCTGGATGTCGCAGTACAATTCCCTTTTCATATTTTACAAGCTCTACGTATTCTATATATCCTGTACTTGGAACCATAAGTCCATTAAATTCAAAAAATGTTTCGCCGCATGAGTAGATAGGAATAGAAATTTCATTTTTATCTTTAAATACCTTTTTAATCTCTAATATTATTGGGCAATCTGATTTTATTATCTTATGCATTCTCTTTTCTATTTCTTTAACTTTATCAATAGGAACAGATTCTCCCCCATTAATTTCAGTATAAAGGCCCTGATTTAAAGAATTCTCAACAAGTACATTTGTCTCACTTCCTAAAACTTCTTTTACAGCTTTGATATATATGAAACAAGCACTCCTCTGATAAATAAGGTTAGCGTTTGGATCTCTCATGTCTAAAAGCTCAATTTCAGAAAATTTCTGAACTTTCTTAGTAAGTTCCTCAACTTTATTATTTACCTTTGCCGCTAGAATTCTATATGGAAGCTTGCTTTGAAATATATTTGCTATATCTGAAAGCAAGGTGCTTTTTTCTATTTCAATGGCTTCTGAAAAAGTATTAGTATGCACATTTACTATTATATTTTCATTCATTAGTAATGCCCCCAATTTGTTCGAAATCCTAATTGATTCTATAGCATTATACCACAATTATAAGGTTGACAAAATCAAAGCCTCAATATATATTCATTAAAATAACAATATTATTCGAGGTGATAGCAATGATTTGGAATATTCCAATGGAGTGCATGGGCAGAGATGAGATGCACGCCTTACAAAGCAGAAGATTAAAGGATATGGTGTCAAGAATTTACCACAACGTTCCTTTTTATCGTAATAAAATGCAAGCGATGGGCTTGCTTCCAGGAGACATTAATTCGATAGACGACCTAAATAAGCTCCCCTTTACCACAAAACAGGATTTGAGAGACAATTACCCTTTTGGCTTGTTTGCGGTCCCCAAATCGGAGATTGTAAGGGTCCACGCGTCTTCAGGAACCACTGGTAAACCTACCGTTGTGGGATATACCAGAAAAGATATTGAAACTTTCTCTGAAGTGGTAGCAAGATCTCTTTATTCAGCTACCGCAACCAAACACGATATTATACAAATAGCCTATGGTTACGGACTTTTCACCGGAGGTTTGGGTTTGCACTACGGCTCCGAAAAAATCGGCGCTACTGTTGTGCCGATTTCTGGAGGGAATACCGCCAAGCAGCTCCAGCTCCTCGTGGATTTTGGGAGCACGGTGCTTGCCTGCACTCCCTCCTATGCCCTTTACCTGGCAGAGTCCATGAAAGAAGCCGGAATCAACCCAAGGGACCTGCCCCTCAGACTGGGCATCTTCGGAGCCGAGCCATGGACCGAAGAGATGAGACGCGCCATTGAAGAAAGTCTTGGCATCAAAGCTATAGACATCTTCGGTCTAAGCGAGATTATAGGACCAGGGGTATCATGTGAATGCCAGTTTCAGAATGGACTTCACGTTGCGGAGGACCATTTTGTTCCAGAGATCATCGACCCAAATAGTTTAGAGAAAATTACTAAAGGCAATACTGGCGAATTAGTTTTCACAACAATAACAAAGGAAGCCTTGCCTCTTCTCAGATATAGAACTAGGGATTTAACTAGTCTAAACTACGATGTATGTGAGTGTGGAAGAACAAGTGTAAGAATGCATAAATGTACTGGTAGATCAGACGATATGCTTATCATACGAGGCGTTAATGTATTCCCATCCCAGATAGAAAGCGTTCTCTTAGACCTTAGAGAAACTATGCCTCACTATTTACTTGTAATTGATAGGGTAGGAGCTTTAGATACTTTGGAAATTCAAGTTGAAGTTGATGATCAATATTTCTCCGATGAAATCAATGTCTTAGAAGAGCTTAGCAGAAAAATAAAACATGCTGTAGAAAGTGTTCTTGGAGTTAGCGTAAAAATTAAGTTGGTTGAGCATAAGACAATTCAAAGAAGCGAAGGCAAAGCCCAACGTATTATTGATAAAAGAAAGTTGTAGGTGGATTATGATTATTAAACAATTATCAGTTTTCCTAGAAAACGAATCCGGTCGATTGACCGAATTGACAAAAGTACTTTCAGAAAACAATATCAATCTTGCAGCTCTAAGCATTGCAGAAACTGAAGATTTTGGAATAATGAGAATGATCGTCTCTAATCCCGAAAAAGCTATTGAAGTCTTGAAAGAAAATGGCTTTTCTGTGCATACTACTGATGTGCTTTGTATAGTAACTTTAGATGTGCCTGGAGCTCTTCACGAGAACTTATTTTACCTTTCGGAAGCAGGAATAAACGTGTCATATATGTATGGCTATTTCAGTGATAACAAAGCCTCTCTCATTATAAAAGTCAGCGATCCAGAATCAGCAGTAAAGATTTTGACCGAGAAAAATGTATCGATGATCCCCGCAAAAGAGTTTTATAAGATTTAGATAATTGGCTTATCTGTTAGGGAAAGTAGATTTAAAAATTAGATTAAATGAAAAAGCCACCAATAGGTGGCTTTTTCGTCTTTATTTGGTCATGTCTATTAGAGGTTTTTACAATTAATCACTATCGTTTTCTATAACGATAGTCCGTTCAAGCTTTCAAAAAGTACTCTCGCTTCGTCCCCTGTAAGAGTAATTCCTTTGCCCATCTTTTCATGTTCTTCGTCCCATTCTCTCAAATCGTACTTAGGTGCTTTGTCGTTCCATTTTACAAGATTTAATTCCTTTTTCCAGCCCTTTGCATTTTCAGAGATCACCCCAATGCGTTCTACAATTTCAAAGGTTACTTCTCTTTCCTTTTCGCTTTCTTTCTTCGTTGCCAAAATAATCTCTCCCTTCAATATATTCAAAACACCCCTTTTGATAAGTTGCTTTGTAAACATATTATAAACATAATTTCCATAATATGTAAATTGCAAATTATCGACCTCGTACCCTCTTTTTTAATCTGGATTCTTCTGCTTTTTCGAAACATGATTTCCAAGTTGCCCAAGCAAGTATTTTAGTGTAAAATAATGAAGTGCAAATTTGCCATTATGGCTTTATATCAATAACCTAAGGAGAATTTAATGAGCGTTTTAAATGTAGAAAATGTAACCCACGGATTCGGAGCAAGAAGGATTTTAGAAAATGCTTCTTTTCGACTTCTGAAGGGCGAACATGTTGGGCTAATCGGTGCAAACGGCGAAGGTAAAACAACCTTCTTAAATATTATAACTGGAAAGCTACATCCGGATCATGGCAATGTTGAATGGTCAAAGCGTGTTACTGTTGGATATCTAGACCAGCATACCGTCTTAAAGAAAGGTCAAACAATCCGCCAAGCATTACAGGATGCATTTTCAGATAGATTTCAGTTGGAAAAGGAAATGCTTGAAATTTACGAAAAAATGGGAGATGCCGATCCAGAAGAAATGGACTCAATGATGGAAGATGCTGGCGAGATTCAGCATATTTTAGAGCATAGCGGATTTTATACTTTAGATTCCAAGATAGACGAAGTTGCCAATGGGCTTGGCCTCTTCAATATCGGTCTTGACAGAGATGTATCAGAACTTAGCGGTGGTCAGAGAACAAAAGTATTGCTTGTCAAATTGCTGCTTCAAGATCCAACAATTTTAATTTTGGATGAACCAACTAACTTTCTCGACGATGATAATATCAAATGGCTAAAAAACTACTTAATCGAATATGAAAACAGTTTCATCCTTGTGTCCCATGACATCCCATTTTTAGATGAAGTTGTCAATGTGATTTACCATGTCAGCGAGGGTGAACTGACAAGATATTCAGGAAATTACGAAAAATTCCAAAGGATGCACGAAGTGAAGAAGGGCCAGGAAAGTAAGGCCTATGATAAGCAAGTAGCTGAAAGAGAAAGGCTTGAAGATTTTATTGCTAGGAATAAAGCTCGGGTTGCTACAAGGGGGATGGCAAACAGCCGTCAAAAGGCTCTTGATAAGATGGAAATCCTTGAAAAGCCGCGCGAGAAACCAAAACCAACTTTTGAATTTAAAGAAGCCAGAACACCGAGCAGATTTCTTTGTATTGGTAAAGACTTGGTTATCGGCTACGATGAGCCTCTGACAAAGCCAGTTAATTTCACTCTCGAGCGCGGCCAGAAAATCGCCCTTCGAGGAACAAACGGTTTAGGAAAGAGTACATTACTCAAGACAATTCTCGGAAAACTTGCGCCTATCTCAGGCACTGCCGAACTAGGTGATTTTCTATCGATTGGATACTTTGAGCAGGAAGCGGGAAGAGACAGTAGAAAGACTGCTTTAGAAGAATTATGGGATGAGTTCCCATCATATACGAATGGTGAAGTCCGATCCGCTTTAGCAAAGTGCGGGTTGACTAACGAACATATAACTAGCCAAATGATTGTTCTTAGCGGTGGTGAAAATGCAAAGGTAAGATTATGTAAGCTAATGCAAAGAGAAGCTAACTGGCTAATCCTGGATGAACCTACAAACCATTTGGATGTTGAAGCGAAGGCAGAACTCAAGAGAGCTTTAATAGAATTTCGCGGAAGTATTTTGCTAGTTTGCCATGAGCCTGAATTCTACGAAGGTTGGATATCAAATGTAATGAATGTTGAAGACTGGACTCTTAAGGTTATATAAGGTTAAGGGTTTAATCATTAGGAAGATGTTACTAATAATTAAATATCGAAAATCAAATTTGATTAAAATGGAAACTTCAAGGCTTCGATTTCTTTTGTATATTTTTCAGGCAACCCAATATTTGCCTTGCTTTCTTTAGTGCTATTTAACCCATGAAAGTCAGATCCAGCAGTAGGGAAAAGCCCATTTTCAGTTGTAATTTTTAAAATCCTTCTTGTGAATTCTTCGGAGTGCTCGCTATAATAGCATTCTACTCCGGCGAGTCCTAAGGATTTTAATTTTTTTATTAGCTCACTAAGTTCATATTCGGGTATTTGCGCTCCTGATTTATCAATAATCAATCCTGGATGAGCAAGAACAG
>CAYRVM010000026.1:0-12685 GCA_964427575.1 uncultured Oscillospiraceae bacterium
AACACCCCATGCGTCGAATTATATTTTTTTCCTAAAAAATAGAATTCAACGCATAAATTGTTAGTGTCTCTTCGTTAGTGTAATATTAGTGGTTAAAGAATCTTATTTTCGTGTATTTTGTGTGTTTCGTGGTTAAAAGGATCTTATGTCTATTATTACTGTTTCTAATCTTAGTAAGAAGTACATTATCGGGCATGATCGCAATGCCGGTGCTGCTGCTCGTTGCCGAACCCTCCGGGACTCCCTCACACACCTAGGGCGCAGCGCCTTCCAGCGGCTCCTCCATCCCCTTAGCCCCAACCGTGAAAACACCGATCTTGAGGAATTTTGGGCGCTTCGCGACGTTTCATTCGAGATCAACCAAGGTGACCGCGTAGGCATCATTGGCCGCAATGGTGCCGGTAAATCCACTTTGCTGAAGATTCTCTCTCGCATAACCGAGCCCACCACCGGAAAAATCCAGATAAAGGGTCGCGTTGCGTCCCTGTTGGAAGTCGGAACTGGCTTCCATCCGGAATTGAGCGGCCGTGAGAACATATATCTAAATGGTGCGGTCTTGGGAATGACGCGGGCTGAGATCAAGAGGAAATTTGACGAGATAGTGGCATTTGCAGAGGTCGAAAAATTCCTGGACACCCCTGTTAAGCACTATTCGAGCGGCATGTATGTCCGGCTGGCTTTTGCTGTTGCCGCCCACCTTGAACCGGAAATTTTGGTAGTGGATGAAGTTTTGGCAGTCGGAGACGCCCAGTTTCAAAGGAAATGTCTTGGAAAAATGGAGGATGTGGCAAAAGAAGGAAGGACTGTATTGTTTGTGAGCCATAACATGGGAATGATTAGTTCTTTGTGTTCGAAGGCAATTCTTTTAGAAAGGGGAAATCTTATATTAAATGGTGCAGTTGCTGACGGTGTATCACGATATTATAATTCAGGTTTGAGTTCGCCATTTTCCATTGATTTTATAAAAAACAATCGTACAATCGGAGACAGTTTTGCATGTTTGTTAGAGGCACATATTGAAGATACAAATGGCAAACATGTTGGAGAGATAGATATACGTTCATCATTTAAGGTAGTTATGAAATATTTTATTAAGGAAAAAGTTCCATTTGCTCCTGCCCCTAATCTTCATTTTTATAATGCCCAAGGGGGATGTGCTTTTGCAACAAGCAATATGGAAATAAGTTTCACAAATATAGGCGAATACATCTCTGTTTGCAAGATTCCAGGGAACCTACTTAATAATGATACTTATTTTATTGATTTGGGATTGACATTTACCCGCCCTACAACGCATACCAGCTTCTATGAAAGAGGAGCTCTTTCATTTAATATTATTGATCCCATTGAAGAGACTCTTGAAGAAATGAGGTTCGGCTTCGCCGGAATTATTCCAGGTGTAGTCAGACCAAAACTTGAATGGGAAATTATGAAGATTTAATATAAATAAATGAGGTGATTTTAATAAAAAGGTGTTATAATGCTTAAATTTACTAAAACAGATATTAGTGGGTGCTTTATAATTACGCCTGATATCAAGATGGATAAAAGGGGAAGCTTTGTAAAATTATTTAATCATAGTTTTTTTGGACAAAATGGAATTAAAGCGTTATTTAAAGAAATTTATTATTCTGTTTCTGCAAATAATGTATTGAGAGGCATGCACTTTCAGACACCACCGGCAGATGGAGGTAAAATGATTTTATGTACAGAAGGAAATGTAATGGATGTAATCCTTGACATAAGAAAACGATCGCCTACATTCGGCAAATATTTAACATTTGACTTAACACCGGAAAAATCAGAAATGATTTATATGGAGTCAGGACTGGCGCATGGGTTCTATGTAAAAAGCGAAAACGCAACTTTGATTTATTATGTGTCTGCGGAGTATGCCCCCGATAACGACAAAGGGATCCGCTGGGACTCATTCAATGCCCCGTGGCCTTGTTGCACACCGGTCATCTCAGAACGGGATAAAAGCTTTCCACGTTTTTCCGACTATGAAACACCTTTTAAATAAAAAGAGGGAAAATGAATAATAAAACTATACTTGTCACAGGCGCTTCCGGTTTTATCGGCAGACATGTGGTCTCGTTCCTGCAGAAATCCCATCAGAATTATAACATTATCGCCGCTGGACGCGATGAAGTAAAGTTAAAATCACTGGGCTGCAAGTATATCGTATTCGACCTGAACAACCAGCCTGCGAATATTTTTGAATTCATGGGCAGGCCGGACATCATGATCCACCTGGCATGGGACAACCTGAACAACTACAAGGAACTGGCGCACCTTGAACATACCCTTCCCGCCCACATTAGATTCATTAAAGCAATGATTACCGGCGGACTAAAAAATATTACCGTAGTCGGCACCTGCTATGAATATGGCAACATCGACGGCTGCCTGTCCGAGAATATCCGCTCCAATCCTGAAATGCCTTATTCCATTGCCAAAGACACCCTAAGAAGGTTTATCGAGGTGCTCAACAAACAGTATTCATTCGCCTATCACTGGACAAGGATATTCTTTGTCTATGGCGAGAGCCAGCAGGCAAGAACGCTTTTCGGACAATTTGAGCAGGCCGTAAGCAACGGTGCTGAATCGTTCAATATGTCCGGCGGGGAGCAGATCAGGGATTATCTGCATGTAGATACGCTCTCCGAATATCTGGTTGAACTCGCTCTCGATGAGAATAATAGCGGGGTCTTTAATATCTGCTCCGGCAGACATGCCTCCGTCAGGAATCTGGTCGAAGGCTGGCTGAAAGAGCGCGGCAAATCCATGAAACTTAATCTTGGGTTCTATCCATACACCCCTTACGAACCATTCGCTTTCTGGGGCGACAATACTAAGATTCTAAAATTCCTGAAGGATTCCCATGCAAGCGGAAATTAAGCCAAGAATAGACCTGAAAAACCGGACCCGGCTGGAAACGGTCATTCCGTTAAGCGTTCCGTTTATCATTAACGTCGATCCTGCGGATGTATGCAATTTCCAATGCAAATTCTGTCCCACCGGCGACCGTAAATTAATTAAAAATACTCCCGGCAGAAATCACGGGCTCATGGATTTTGAACTCTATAAAAAAATCATTAACGATATTGGCGAATTTCTAAATCCAATCAAAGTATTGCGCCTCTACAAAGACGGCGAACCGCTTCTCAATCCAAGATTCGCCGAGATGGTCAAATATGCCAAAGAAAAAAAATGCGCTGAAAAAATAGATACCACAACCAACGGATCATTGCTCAACCCTGAAAAAAACATAGCAATTATTGAAGCAGGGCTTGACCGGATCAATATTTCCATTGAGGGAGTCAACGCCAAACAATATCTTGAATTCTCCAATTATAAAATGGATTTTGAAGCTCTGGTAAGTAACATACGTCACTTATATGAAAACAGAAAACAATGTAAAGTTCTTATTAAAATCAATGGAGATTTATTAACGGAAGATGACAAGAAAAAGTTCATTGAGATTTTCAGTAGTATTGCAGACAATATATATATCGAGCATGTAATGTCATGCTGGCCTGAATTTGAAATCAAAAACATTGAAGTTAATAAGCAAGTAGGCATCTACGGACAGGAAATTAAAGAAGTACTTGTCTGTCCTTATGTCTTCTACTCTTTTTCAATCAACTCCGACGGTACGGCAAGCACATGTTTTCTCGACTGGTCAAGAAAACTTATTATCGGCGACATGAGAACTGAAAGCGTTAAAGATATCTGGCTGGGAAAGAAACTTAGCGAATACCAGAAAATGTTTCTAATGAAAAAACGCAAGCAGCACAATATATGTGGCAATTGCGGTCAAATGTCTCACGGACTACCAGATGATATTGATGAATTTGCAGAAAAACTGCTTCAGAAAATATGATGGGGCTAATATCAATATGCTAAACTGGAAAGAAGAATTAGATAAAATACTTGCATCGGATTGGCCGAAACCAGATCCGTTCCGTGAAATTGTCCATGATGGAATAGTCCTGTACGGTGCCGGAGACATGGGGTGCCTTGCTCTTGATTTTTTGAAAAAAGCATCAATCAAGCCACACTATATTGTAGACCGAAAAGGGATCGGAACATTAGACGACATTTCTATAATTACGCCAGAACAAATTCCGGAAAGAGATCGGACTAAATTTACTTTTGTAATCTGTATAGTAACCAGTCCGTTGCAGCCTATAATTGATTTTCTTACAGGACTAGGCTGTTCAGATGTTCGACACTTCTACGATTGCACAGAAATCATTTCAGCGATGCAAATGGGAAACGGCTGGGTGGTAAGATATCCCAATCACGAACAACTGCAAGGAATACAAACTGTATGTACAGCGCTGGAGCACGACCAGCGTTCCCTGGCGCATTATTTACAGTTTCTCTGGTGGCGTTTACGGCATAAAGAAACATTGTTTCATGAATACCCTGTACTCCGAAATCAAAGATTCTTTAATGCTCCCAATATTCCTCCACTGCACGATCATGAACGTTTTGTAGAGGCAGGAGCTCATCATGGACAGAATATTGCGTCTTTCTTCAAGGCTGTTCAAGGGAAATTTGACCACATATGGGCTTTCGAACCTGATTCGGATAATTTTACCGTCTTGAAACAATCCGTTAGCATGTATGCACCGGAAGCGATTTCCCGTATTTCTCTACGCACAGAAGCTATTTCCGAAAACGCAGGCAGGAAAAGCTTCATGGATGGCTTAAATTATGCATCAAGAATAGATTCTAACGGGAATAATAATATTCAAACAGTCAGCATTGATTCTATGCTGGAAATCAGGCCGACAATTATCAGGCTTCACATTGAGGGGCAGGAACTTTCGGCACTTCACGGCGCCGAAAAAACAATTTACAAACATCAACCGATCTTAATGGTAATGGCAGACCATAATTCAGATGGATTATATAAAATTGGAGTGTTTCTCCAAGGATTGAAGAATTATCGGCTGTATTTTTATCTTCATGACTACTCTGGAAATTCAGCAGTATTTTATGCCATTCCTAGCGTTCATGGGTAAATATGATTTTAAACTAAGGTGCTAAGATGATAGCAAAAAAAGGTTGCCGACTTGAAAACAATCGAGAGAATCTAGGGACATTAATTCCACTAGAGACTCCTTTATCTATCAGCATTGATGTTTCTAGCATTTGTAATCTATCATGCGTATTTTGTCCTTGCAATAAACCGGCGTATCCTCCGAAAATTAAGCCGATGATAATGGAGTTTACTGAATTTAAATCTATCATTGACAAATATGATTTTAACTCTAGGTTGAAAGCCCTACATCTTTATAAACAAGGCGAACCGTTAGTAAATAAAAAATTACCGGACATGATTGCATATGCTGTTGATAAGGACTGTGCAGATAAAATAACAATTACAACAAATGGACTGCTATTAACGTCCGATATAAATTCTAAACTAATCAAGAGTGGAATAAATAAAATAGTTGTTTCTATAAATGGCAATAGCAGTGACGATTACAAAAATATTACTAATGTATCGGTAGACTATCAACGCCTTATCGATAATATAAAAGATTTATATTCTAAAAAAGAGAATTCTCTAATTTTCATTAAAACAACAAATATGGTTGTTAAATCCAAAGAAGATGAAGAGATGTTTTATACTGCATGGGGTAATTGCTGTGATTACATTGAAATTGATAATATTTCACCCGTTTGGCCGAATTTTGCATTTGACTCGAAGACAAATTCTGAATTCTTTGGCGTTTTTGGAAATAAAATTGAAGGAGAATTGCTTGTATGTCCTTTCTGCTTTTACACGATGGTGATAAATGCTGATTCATCCGTTACTCCATGTTGTATGGACTGGCGTGGCGATATAATACTGGGAACAATTAAGCAAAACACATTGAAAGAAATATGGAATAACGAAAAATATAATTCTTTTAGGCTATTACAACTACGAGGCCTAAGGTTAAACAGCGCTGTGTGCAAAACATGCGGAATGCCTAAGTATGCATCGTCAGACAACATCGATATATACAGAGACGCTATACTTAAAAGAATGGCTAGTAATTTTAATAAGGAATTATAATTATGACTAATAAATTCAAACGTTGGATAGATAGAGGCAGGGCTTCATTAAAAGATATTCTGCCATTAAATACGCCTATTACTATGAATATTGAACCATCCAGAGCATGCAATTTTAAGTGCATTTATTGCTCTCATTCTGTAAAAGGACCATTAACTAAATCTAATGATATAATGTCTATTGAAATGTTTAAAAAATTTATCAATGACATGAAAAACTTCCCCAAAAAACTCAAAGTTTTACAATTTAGTGGATTAGGGGAGCCTCTGTTAAATAAAGATATTGCACAAATGGTGGAATTATCAAAATCAATTGCGGAAAAAGTTGTATTATATAGCAATGGGTCGTTATTATCTCCAAAAAATTCAACGTTACTTATTAATTCTGGACTAGATACTATAAGAATATCTATGCAGGGGGTTTCTTGTGAAGATTATAAAAAAGTGAGTGATGTTGATATTGTCTTTGACGAATTAATCTCAAATATTCGATCTTTGTATGAACATAAAGGTTCCTGTGAAGTTTTTATTAAGATGCCAGACATTATCCTTAAAGACGAAAAGAAAAGGGAATCGTTTAGAGAAATTTTTGAAAATATATGTGATGCAATGAGTGTCGAATCAATCTCTCCATTATTCAGTGATGTTGATTACAGCACCATAAAAGACAAATACGATAGCTCCATCTACGAACAGGCATTAAGTGAACCTATTCAAATATGTCCTCAACCATTCTATACTATGTACCTGATGGCAAATGGGAATATTATGCCGTGCTGCATATCAGAAATGGATAATTACTTAATCGGGAATATCACAGAAGATAATATTTTTGATGTTTGGAATGGACATCGCCTGAAAGAATTCAGATTGAAACAGGCGAAAGGATTGCGAAGTATTTTCCCTGCGTGTAAAAAGTGTAATTTTATAAAATATGGGATTTGTGAATCAGATAATATTGATAGTATAGGCGATAACCTAATACAAATATATAAATGATAAAATACTTCATAAAATGAAAACAACCAATATCCTTTTTATCGTCCTGCCATATCTAATCCAACAGGGTAATAACACAAGAAGTGTTTTGGCTCACCCTTATGGAGTTCTGTCTATAGCATCTTATTTAAAAGCAAATGTTAAAGCTAATTTGGGTATTGAGATTCTTGATTTGAATCTTTATGAAGAACAGGAAATACCAGGCACTATATATAAATATATGCAAAAAGTATCTCCTGACATCGTCGGAATATCGATGATGTTTGATTTATCATATAGACATCTTAATGGGGTTGCAAAACAGGTTAAGGATTATGATAGCAATACAATTGTAGTTGTTGGAGGTTGTGCAGCAACAGTGTCCTGGAATACAATTCTCCGTGAACAAGAATATTTAGATGCAATTTGTTATTCAGAGGGAGAATATACGCTACGAAGACTTATTGAATCTGATGATTTTCATGAAACGCTTAATAATGCTGCTGCCTGGGTTACGAGAAAATCGATCTCAGAAAATATAACTCCACAAGCAAAATATGTAGATAACCTTAACGATGTGATTAATATTAACTACGAACTGATTGATGTTAATTCTTATGCTATGAAAGAAGCGTTTTCCCCGTTCTCTTCAATATTAGACACAGATAATATTAAACAGTTTTTTATGGTAACCTCCAGAGGGTGTCCATTCAAATGCGTCTTCTGCGCAGAGCCATCACTAGGTGGCAAAAAAATGAGATATGCAGACGTTGATGTTTTGATAGAACATGTAAGAATGCTCGTTGAAAAATACGGCATGAATGTTCTTACTCTTTATGATGCTCAATTGCTATTCAACCGTAATCATGCAAAAGATTTTTTTAAAAGGCTTGCAGAATTTAAGTTAAGAGTTGAAACTCCCAACGGTTTATCCGTCGCATTTATTGATGAAGAAATGGCAATGCTGATGAAAGGCGCGGGTATAGATACCGTTCCATTGGCCATAGAATCTGGATCCAGACGAATGTTAAATGAAGTGATACATAAACCACTGAGGCTTGAACAAGTCAAACCGGTAGTTGAGTTCCTGCATCGTAATAACATTTTTGTACAAGGTTATTTTGTTGTTGGCCTGCCGGGAGAGCAAGAGGAAGACAGAGATGAAACAGTACGATTCATAAAAGAAGTTGGATTAGACTGGAGTGGATTCAATCTAGCAACACCTTTAAGGGGAAGTGAGCTTTATAAGATTTGCAAAGAAAAGGGCTATATTGATCCATCTTATGGTATTGGGGATTTGGGGATGCACGATTATGTTATAAAAGCACCTGGTCTTGACCCGGCTTACATCAAAAAGAAAAGATACCTGATGAATTTAGATGTAAATTTTGTTAATAATCACAGGATGGAAATTGGAGATTACAAAGTTGCAATGTTGTGCTTCGAGGATGTAGTTGCTAGATATGAAAATCATGCATTTGCTTACTATTACCTTGCAAAGGCATCATATGCGTTAAATAATGATATTCTCCATATGAAACGAACTATGGAAAAAGTAAATCAAATAATTGCAAAAGATAGTATCTGGAAAGAATATTTTGATTACTTCAAGATCAATCTATGACAGAAAAATACTGTTTAATACATTATAAATAAATGAGAATAAAATATTGCAATATTCTTCATATTACACCGCATTTAGGCGGTGGCGTCGGCAGAGTAGTACTCAATTATCTTGCCAGGGTAAAAGAGGATGCAAATTATAAGCATGAAGTTATCTGTCTTGATTATGCGAATGAGAATGCGATTACCGCTGCGAAAAAAATAGATTTGAAGTTATCTGACAACATGGCCGGCAATCCTGCCATGCTTGAAGCCATTGCACAAGCGGACATTGTACTGATTCACTGGTGGAACCATCCGTTACTGTATGATCTGCTGGTACGGTCGGAGTTGCCGGCAAGCCGGGTGATAATGTGGAGCCATGTATCTGGTTTTCACCCGCCCTATGTTTTTACAGAAAAGATTTTTTTTTTTTTTTTTTTATTTGTATTTACCACTCCGGTAAGTCATGATACCAAAGCAGCAAAAAGTCTTTCCCCAGGGCAAAAAGAATCGCTGCATGTAGTATGGGCGACAGGGGGCGTTGAACACGTAAAAAATGTAAAACCGCAAGTGCATAAAGGTTTCAATGTCGGTTATATAGGGACAGTTGATTATTGCAAAATGCATCCTGATTTTCTGAAAATTTGCTCTAAAGTTAATGTTCCTGGAGTAAAGTTCATTGTTTGTGGCGGCCCCAAAGAAAAAGAACTGGCACAGGAAGCTAAATGCCTCGGCATTGGAAATAAATTCAAGCTTACCGGACAAGTGTTGGATATAGCGCCTTATTTAGCAAAATTTGATGTGTTTGGTTATCCGTTGGCACCACATCATTACGGCACCTGCGACCAGGTTCTGGCTGAAAGCATGGCTTGCGGAATTGTTCCCGTGGTACTGTCAAACCGGATGGAAAGCCATATTGTTAAAAATGGTTTAACGGGTATTGTCGCCAAAAACAAGCAGGAATATATTGATGGCATAGAGAAATTATATTCCGACCCGAATTTGCGATCATATCTATCAGCCAATGCCAGAGATTATGCTTTAAAGCACTTTTCACTGGAATCTATTGAACAGGAATGGGCAGGCGTTTTTGGAAAAATCATACAATTACCGAAAACCGTAAGAAAATGGAAAATCAGAAACGACGGCAGTGCTGTATCCGCGAAAGATGTTTTTCTGGAATCGCTAGGTACGTATGGAGAACCGTTCAAACAATACTGTAATGCCCCAAATGAAGCTGACAGGAATAAGGCAATCAAGGCAATTATCAAATTGTCTAAATCCCCTCTATGGCAGGCGGAAACAAAAGGCACTGTCTATCATTACAATGCTTTTTTCCCTGAGGACAATTATCTTGCGATTTGGACTAATTTGATGCGCAAAATAAATCCAGCCAGTATAAAATAATGCAATAATCTGGACAAAAAACCGGACAATAACATTTCAGTGGGACTTAAGGATGAATATCGAAGAATTATATACGCTTATTATCCCGACCTATAACAGGCAGGAGTTGTTCAAGCAGTTGATTGATTATTTTACTGCCAGCAAAGCCAAATTTAAAATCCTAGTTTTAGATTCAAGTTATGAGCCATACACTCATAACAATAAAATTCTCTGTGATAAGTCTGGACTGAATATCGAGCATATTATTTATGATAAAAAAATTACAGGTTCAAAAAAATTTTATGACGGATTAAAAAGAGTAACAACCAGATATGGTTCATTTTGTTTTGACGATGATTTTTCAACTGTCAGGGGGATTAAAGCCTGTGTCGAATTTTTAGAGAATAACCCTGATTATGTATCAGTGCAGGGGTTTTCAATATTGTTTACGGTTTTGGGAAAGGATAATATAGAAATTCAAGATAAGAAATACGCCGGACATAAAATAGATGGAGTGACGGCGGCTGCTAGGCTTGACCAGCTATTCGTTAATTATGTTCAGCAACTTTGTTCCGTCTTCAGAACCGATATTCTGCGCTTGGCATTTGATTGCATGGAAAATACTAAAAATGGGATTTTAGCTGAAATTGGATCGGCAATAATACCTTCAATATTCGGCAAGCATAAGGTATTGCCAGTTTTTTATTCCGCTAGAAGGCATCTTTTTAAAGCATCCGAAAGTTATACCGTGGAAATGCCGCGATTTGAAATATTAAAGCCGGAAGGCTTAAAAGATTATGAACAATGGCGGAATGAAATTGCTAAAATATATTCCAAAGAGAAAGGCGTTACAATAAACATTGCTTTGACAATAATAGAAAAGGCATTTAACGATTTCAATGCATGGGATTTGAGAACTTTCCCAAACCGGAAACCGATTAGTGAGGTTAAAATCCAGAATATTCCAAGGTTTTCATTTAGAAAACTGTTAAAGAAATATATCCCAGCCCCCTTTTTGGTGCTCAAGCGAAAATTATATATGAAGTTAGGTATATATTCTGCCTTCTCATGGCCAGATTCAGACTCTTCCAATGATTGGAAGCAAATTACTGATATCATAAATGGAACTTGTTCTAATAAATAATAAGCAACTATGAAAATTGTATTTGTTTCCAGCCTTGGAAGTATTCATGCGGCACGTTGGATAAATCAATTTAAGGAACAAGGGTGGGAAATCAATATATTCCATGGAATAGATAGTAATAGCAGTGTATGTCCAGAATTCAGTACCGGCACATTATATGTTCCCTATAAGACGGCAATACCTAATCAATTAAACTCAAATATTTGTTTGCCACATATTCATAGGCACACCCGCATGCCATTTTATAAATTCTTCTCCAGACGGAGGGAATCAATAATAGTGAATAAATTTATTGAATTGATTTGCGAAGTTAAGCCAGATATTATTCATTCTTTAGGATTGAATATTAATTGGCGCAATATGATGATGTCAGTTTATAAAGCCAATAGAATTATGGGAGGATTTAAAATACCTTGGATCTACTCAAGCTGGGGCGCTGATTTATGCCATTATGCCCGATTATCCCAGTCGCATACACAGGAAGTTGGCGAAATATTGTCATGCTGTGATTACCATATATCAGAATGTAATCGGGATGGTCTATTGGCTCGAGAGTTAGGATTTCGCGGCAAGTTACTTGGATACTTGCCGGCTTTTGGAGGAGTCAGTTGGGATGCGGAGCATATAACACAAGGGATTAGCCCTTCAAATAGGCGTGTAATCCTTATAAAAGGGCGTGATCAGGGAGGAGGAGATCCTCAGGGACGTGCTCTATCTATAATAAAGGCGTTATCCCTTTGCAAGGATGCTCTGAAAGGTTATCGCATAATTATAGGAGCAGCATCGCCTAACGTCGCCAGTGAAGCCGAAACTCTTAGTAAGGAGACCGGGTTGAATATAGAAATATTCCAACACTTAGAGTATGAAAATTGGTTGAAGATCATGGGGACTGCCCGTGTTTTATTGGCTGCAACGGTAACAGATGGATTGCCAAGTACTCTGGTAGAGGCCATGTCCCTTGGAGTATTGCCGATACATTCGGGATTGGAGCCTATTCGCGAATGGATTGATGATGGGAAGAATGGATTACTCATCCAGCCAGACAATATAGAGGGAATTGCGAAATCGTTACGTCTTGCCCTGAGGGACGATGGCCTAGTGGAACAGGCTGCCGCCTTAAATCGTGCTATAGTTGCTGAAAAACTATCTTTTGAAGCAGTAAAAAATAAAGCTATTGAAATGTATGAATATGTATTAAGCCATGGGAAAACAGCAGGCTGAAATATCCTTAATCAAGGACGAAATTATAACCATGAAATTATCAAAAAATAAATTAAACATTATAATTGACGCAGATACTTTAATTCGAACCCATTGGCCCAAATTATTGGTCGCTTTTATTTTACTAATTAATATTTATATAGCAGTATATTATGCAAATCAACCACTCCTTGAAAGTTATGGGTTTCGACAAACACAAACTGCATTATCTTCATATTTACAGTGGACCCGGAAAAAAGGACAATAATGGACAAATGATAAGGTGTGATCCAA
>CAYRVM010000027.1:0-7591 GCA_964427575.1 uncultured Oscillospiraceae bacterium
ATTCTCGCTTATACTTAAGCCATTCTCTCTTTTTGCAATAGCTAATTGAGCTATATTTTCTGCTAAATCGCTTATTCTTTCTACGTCTCCCGTAATCCCAAGCATCAAGTTAAGCTTTTCATGCTGTTCATCAGAAATATTCTTCTGAGAAAGTTTAACTAAATAAACCTCAAGTTCCTTCTGCATTTTATTAACAGTTTCTTCATCGTTAAATACACGATTAGCGAGTTTCTCATCTCCCTCGAGAAGAGCTTCAAATCCAGAATTATAATTCTTTACTGCCGCTTTTGTCATTTCAATAAGTTCATTGTAAGCTTGAGCTAGAGCAATTCCAGGAGTTTCAAACAGTCTAATATCTAAATTCATTTCTGTTGCTTCCTTGTTAATTTTGCCTTTGTTTGGAACTATCTTGTCAGATGCCATTACTAATAGATTAACAAAAGGAAGGAACAAGATTGTTGTACCTATATTAAAGATACTATGTGCATACGCAATCTGTCTTCCAGGGTTTCCCGGTGACATCTGAGATATTATATCTGGCATTAATTGTCTAAAGAATAATACAACAACAAGTGCTCCCACTATATTGAAAATAATATGCATCGCTGCAGCTCTCTTTGCTGTTCTATTAGCACCTTTACTTGAAATTAAAGCACTAAGACATTTACCAATGTTCAAACCTAAAAGTATTGGCATTGCCATGTATACATCCAATAGACCTGAGAATGCTGCAGCAATCATTATTCCAGTAACGACGCTGCTACTTTTCACAAGTGCTGTTAATATAAATCCGAAAACTATAAGCAGCAAGTAGCTACCAAAATTACTGCTGTCTATGCTCATTAGATAATTGCTCAGATTAGATGTTTCATATACAATTGTCATTCCATTTTTAAGGAAGAACATTCCAAGGAACATTAAGCCAAATCCTAGGAAGATTTCTGAAATATATTCAATTTTCTTGTTGCTTGTATATCTCCAGACAATAACTGCTAAACCAACAATCAATGGGGCAATGGCATCAAGATTAAAAGCCAAGAATTGAGCAGTTACTGTTGTTCCAATATTTGCACCCATAATAACCCCAGCAGCTTGAGCCAGTGTCATCATACCTGCATTCACGAATCCAACTACCATGATACTAGTTGCTGAACTCTTTTGATTAATCATAGTCGCAAATGCGCCATAAAGTATTCCAAGATAAGTATTTTTCGGTGATGCTTCCAATAACCTTTGGGTTTTGCCAGTTGTTGTTTTTTCAAGAGCATCTTTCATAAGCTCAATACCATAAATCAGTAAGCCTATACCACCAATAATCATAAATATAATTTCAAGCATTGTCGTTCTCCATTTCGTTTTATAAAATTTTATTAAATATTCAATATAAATTAGGAAAGTTTAATTGCCTTAGAGCTTCATATAAGACTATGTTAACTGAATTTGATAAGTTCAGTGATCTTAATGACTCATCCTTACCCATAGGAATTCTGATTGAACTGTTGGGATTAGCCTTTATTAGGCTTTCGGGCAGTCCTTTTGTTTCTTTCCCAAATAAAATGAAGCAATTATCTTCATAAGTAACATCAGTATACCTTATTTTGCCCTTAGTTGTTGAATAAAATAGCTTTTCCTTCTTATATAATTCCAAAAATTCATCGAGACTTTCATATACAGTTAAATTGACATGCTTCCAATAATCTAATCCCGCTCTTTTTACTTGTGTATCATCGATTTTGAAACCTAGAGGTTTAATCAAATGCAGGGCTGAGCCAGTTGCTGCACAACTTCTAGCTATGTTTCCCGTGTTTGGTGGTATTTCTGGTTCAACTAAAACAATATTGATCAACTTAGTACCTCCATCAGTATTCTATCCGTCTCTATATCATAATAAATTTTTACTCTTTTATAAAGACAATTTTTGAAATATATATTATAATAATTTTCATTAGTTTAAAGTAAAGCAATTTAAGGATTGGTGGGTAATGAACAAGATAAATATTGCGGTTTTGGGATTTGGTAATGTGGGTTCTGGAACTATTAAAATTTTAAATATGAACAAGGTTAAGATTGAAGCCAAAACAGGTTGTGAAATTAATGTAAAAAACATTTTTGTTAAGGAAATTAATAAAGAAAGAGAAGTAGCGGTATCTAAAGATATTTTAACTAGTAATATCGACCTAATCCTAGAAGATCCTAGTATTAGCATCATAGTTGAACTGTTGGGTGGTGTTGAGCCAGCTTTATCATATATTAAACGTGCTTTGATTTGTGGGAAAAATGTAGTAACTGCAAACAAACAAGTTATAGCTACATATGGGAACGAATTGAGAAAACTTGCTAAAGAAAATAATGTTTTACTTACATATGAAGCGAGCGTAGCAGGAGGCATCCCTATTTTGGGTCTCCTATCTGAGTCTCTTTCTGGCAATGAGTTTAATGAAATTACTGGAATAATTAATGGGACTACTAATTTTATTCTAACGAAGATGACTGAAAAAGGAATGGATTATGATATAGCTTTAAAAGATGCCCAAGCCTTAGGATTTGCAGAAGCTGATCCAAGTTCTGATGTTCTAGGTGAAGACGTAGCTTATAAACTATCGATTTTAGCTAAAGTAGGATTTGATTTTGACATATCTCCAAAAGATATCCCTACCGAAGGAATAAATAAAATTTCAAAAGATGATATCGAATACGCTTTAGAATTTGGCTATAAAATCAAGTTGCTCGCAACTATAATAAAAACTGGAAATCAAATTGAATGTCACGTTAGGCCAACCTTCATCCCTATTTCACATCCACTTGCTTCTGTCAGTAATGAATATAACGCCTTATTAATAAAGGGTAATGCTGTATCAGATATTATGGTTTATGGTAAAGGTGCTGGTGGCATGGCAACTGGTAGTGCTGTGGTTGGAGATATTATTGATATAATAACAAAAGGTGACTGCAAAAAATTATTTGATGTATCGAAACAAACCAATGATACTAAAACTATAAATTCTTATAATTCTAGTAATGCTTCTCCGTCAATCCTCAATTTTATTGGTGAAGGAGAAAGCATGTTTTATATGAATATGATTGTTTCAGACTCCCCAGGTGTCATGGGGAAAATTTCGACTTGCTTAGGCAATCATGAAATAAGTATTGACTCAGTTATTCAAAGATCCTCAGCCCTTAGAAACGATGGCTTCGTATCTGTTGTCTACATCGTACATAAATGCTCAAGGACGAGTATTCAAGATGCTCTTAAAGAAATTGCCAATTTTGATTTTGTTAAAGAAATTAAAAGTATAATACCAGTATCTCCGCTTAATTAAAATAATAAATAAGGATGGTTTATAAAATGAGTTTATTAAAACAATGGAAAGAAAAATTAGAAAATCAAACTGAAACGAGTGTAAATGAATTTTGGGATGAATATAGCAGTACCGAAACAAGAATTTATGAAGATATATTAAAGAAAAAAAATCCTAAGATTACAGGAGTAATTTCGAAGCTTGCAGATGACTATAAGACTTCAACCGTACTTATCGTCGGCTTCCTTGATGGCATAAATTCTAGTTTGGTTGACCAAGTTAACCTTGAAACTTTGGATGACGAATCGGAAATCAGCATAACTATAGACTTCGAAAGCTTATATTTCCATATGCTTGAAGCTGGCGCAGATTACTTATTTGAACTTCCAGAATGGAACGCAATATTGAGTGAAGCTAAAATTATTGAAATAACAAAAGTATATAAAAGGTCAAAGATTGTTATTAAAGGTGAGAAAATAGGGCGAAATGATCCATGCCCTTGTGGAAGCGGTAAAAAATACAAGAAATGCTGCGGCATTAATCAGGAGTAACGAAGGAACATATTTGATTCAATTTGCAGTTCATGCAATCTGGCTTTTGGGCATGGCAGACTCTTCTGCCATGCCATATTAATAAGTGATGAGATTTCGACCACATTTCTTCCGGTATAACTTTCATGAGCGATAATTCCGTCTTGAGTACATCCTTTTCTTTCACAAGTCCAATTCTGTTTGAGACTCTAAAAACATGTGTATCAACTGCTATTCTTTGCTGTGAAAATGCATTAGCCAATACAACGTTAGCTGTTTTACGACCTACGCCAGGCAAGGTAATAAGATCTTCATAATCACCAGGGACTTCGCCATTGAAGTTATCCTTAAGTAATCGGCATAGCATAATTATGTTTTTTGCTTTAGTTCGAAACATTCCAATACTTCTTATATATTCTTGTAGTTCTTCTTCGGTAAGTTTTAAAAATGTTTCTAGGTCTGGATATTTCGAAAACAATTCATTTGTTACTATGTTTACTCTCTTATCAGTGGTTTGAGCAGACAGCACAACTGAAATCAATAATTGAAAAGTGCTCTTGAATGTTAATTCACATTCCGCTTCTGGATATAATTCCTCAAGTATTTTTATTATTTCAAGTACATTATTTATATTTTTATTTTTCATTCTATTCTCTCATTCTTTTTCTTTAATTCTTTTTTCTATTGTAAGCATTATAACAGAATTTCTACCCAAATTGAATCAACCTAATATTGACTTTTCAACAATTTAACAGTAGAATCATATCACAGAACTGACCCGCGAGTCAGAAATTTATTCGGAGGTATAATGATGATAGAAAACGAATTTGAAACTAAAGATCAAAAGCATAAGGATCATAAATTAATGAATAGCCAAAGGAAGAGAATTGCAATTATAATTTTGGCTATAGTTCTATGCTTTTTTGCATATAGGATAGTTTCATCCATTCTGAATCAAGAAAAAGAAGCTTCTACGGAAATTATTAACGTAAAGGTAACACAAGTTGTCAGCGATGTTCTAGAAAGTTCTACTCCAATTATAGGTAGGATAACCGCAAAAGAAGAAGCAATAATTATCCCTAAGTTTCCTGGTGAAGTAACAAATGTTTATGTCAGTATGGGTGATCAAGTGTTAAAGGGAGATTTATTGTTTGACTTAGATGATAGTCAGATAAGTTCCTCTTATACACAAGTAAATGATGTCTACCAAAATGCAAAATCAAATTACGAACGTCTCTTGACTCTATTCAACGAAGGCGCAATATCTAAGCAACAATTGGAAGGAGCCAAACTTCAATATGAAACTTCAGGTCAAAATTTAATTATGGCGAAAGATTCCTTATCAAATGCAAAAGTTACCACTCCAATTTCTGGTTTTGTAACTTCTGTCAATGTTGCTGTCGGTGGTATGGCCTCTCAAGCGATGCCAGCTGTAACAATTTCAAATATTGACATTGTGCAAATAAAATCAACTGTGTCTGAGAACCTAATAAATAAGATTAAAGTTGATGATAAAGTAAAAGTTAATATCTCATCTATAGGAGCGCAACCTTTTACTGGTACAATAACCGCCCTTTCTCCATCTCCAGCTTCTGGTTCTTTAACTTATCCATTAATTGTAACCTTAGACAATATAGATAAATTAATAAAACCTGGAATGTCCGCAGAAATAGTTATTACATCTGAGAGAAAGGAAAATGCAACAGTTATTCCTTCAGGTTCTGTAATGATTAAAGGTGGCAAAACTGTAGTAGCTGTTGTTGGTTCAAATAACAAGATAACAATAAAAGATGTATCTTTAGGAATTGATAACGGTACTATTGTAGAGATTTTACAAGGTGTTAAAGTTGGAGAAAATATTGTAACAACTGGTCAACAATATTTAAGCGACAATTCTGAAATCAATATAATTAAATAATTAGAATGCAAAACAACATTTATTATAGGAGTTACAAATGAATATTTCAAAATCCTCCATCTTAAGACCCATAACTACTTTAATGCTTACATTTATAGTAGTACTTTTAGGTTTAGTTTCATTTACTCGCCTTCCCCTTGATCTTTTCCCCAAAATGGAAATACCTGTGGCGGTTGTAGTCGTTAGATACGAAAATGCTGCGCCAACAGAAGTGGAAAGTCTAATTACTAAGCCAATTGAACAACAAATTTCGACAGTTGAGAGATTAAAGTCTGTTTCTTCAATATCCCAGGAGGGAATGGCAATTGTTATTGCTCAATTTGAAGATAATACAAATATGAATTTCGCTACATTAAATATGCGTGAGAAGGTAGGATTAATTTCTGAATATCTACCTGACAAATCGTCAGAGCCAATGATTTTAGCGGTAAATCCAAATATGGCTCCTATCATGCAAATATACATTTCATCTGATATGCCTTTGTCTCAGCTATACTCAATTGTCGATAAGGAACTCCTGTCTCCTATTGAAAGAAGTGAAGGCGTTGCTGCAGCTTCTGTTTTCGGGGGTATTGAAAACGAAATTAGCATTGAGTTAAATCAAGAAAAATTATCAGCTTTTGGTTTAAGCCTCCCTCAGATCAGTCAAATACTTGCAGCTGAAAATATTAATCTACCAAGTGGAGACGTTCAAAAGGGCAGTAAGAAACTAGTTGCAAGAACGATTGGACAATTTGAAAGTGTAGATAATTTAAAATCATTGCCTATTTTACTTGCTACGGGTGAGCTTATATACTTGGGTGATATTTCAAACATTCAAGAAGTAGCACAAGAGCCCACATCTATTGGACGTATTTCAGGGTCAACTGCAATAGGTATAAGCATAACCAAACAATCTACTTCAAATACAGTAGTTGTTTCAAACAATGTAAATTCTGCGCTTAAGGAATTAAGGGTTAAATATCCTGATCTTGATTTTACTATAGCTTTTGATCAAGCTAAATATGTAAAAAATTCGATTTTCAATCTGGCGGAGTCGGCTCTCTTAGGTTGCCTCCTATCAATTGCGATAATATTCTTCTTCTTAAGAAATATTGCATCAACATTGATTATTGCAATTTCAATTCCTACTTCATTTATAGCAACATTTATGCTGATGTATTTCGGTGGATTAACAATGAATATTTTATCATTGGGAGGCCTGGCCGTAGCCGTTGGTATGTTGGTTGATGATTCAATCGTAGTCCTAGAGAATATTTATCGTTTAAGAGAAGATGGCTATTCTTCAATTGACGCCTCTATCGATGGTGCAAACCAAGTTAAGATGCCTGTTTTTGCGGCAACAATGACAAAAATAGCGGTATTTCTACCAATGGTATTCGTAACAGGTATTACTGCTACATTATTTAGAGAATTTTCATTGACGATAGGATTCGCACTCGCATGCTCTTTGGTTGTTTCTCTGACCGTGGTTCCGATGTTATGCTCCAAGTTTTTGGGAAGGCAGATTCGCGTTGCAAAAGTATCGAAAGTTACTTCGGCAATGTCAAAGTTTTCATTACTTCCGGGATTTACAAAAGGTATAAATTTACTGATAGAAAAATATGTAATACTTATTAAGTACGCTTTATCCCATAGAAAAAAGGTCATGGTAATTTCAATCTCACTTTTACTAGTATCCGGCGCATTGATTCTTTTCGTTGGCGGTGAGTTATTCCCAACGAGCGATGAAAGCAGTTATACCATTTCTGTAGAAACTCCTTTTGGTACTTCTTTAGAAGAGACGGATCAAATAATGAGTCAAATTGAAATAACATAGCTTGAAGATTATGTTTTAGCGCATA
>CAYRVM010000027.1:7601-12465 GCA_964427575.1 uncultured Oscillospiraceae bacterium
ATTGAAAGCTATGTTATCAACGAAACTCCAGAACTAGTTTCCTGTGCCTTATCCATTGGTAATACAAGTGTATTTAGCCTAGGAAGTCAAAACCAATCAACCATTACTGTAAATGTTGTTGAAAAGAATAAAAGAAAATTAAGTATCAAGGAAATTGTTGATAGAACTAGAAAAGATTTAAATTCAATAGCAGGAGCAAAAATTTCTATAGCAGAAGCTAACATGACAAGTATGATGACGGGTTCTTCCTCCCCTATTCAGATTATGGTTAAGGGAGACGATTTGACTACCTTAAGGACTATTGCAGATACTTATATTAGATTAATTGAAAACATCGATGGGATTAAGGAAGTTAAATCTGATGTTGTTGAAGGAAATCCTGAGGTTAAAGTAATAATTGATAGAAGTAAGGCTGCTTTCTATGGAATTACCTCATATCAATTGGCAAATGCACTTGAATCAGGTCTTGCTGGTACAAATCCTACAACGCTCAAAAAAAATGGCGAAGAAATTCAAATAAGTGTTTCTCTCAGCTCTTCCTATGGTAGTTCCGTAGAAAATATGAAACAAATATTAGTTCCAAATCCAAGAAACCAACAAGTAACTGTTGGCGATTTGGCAAGCTTCGAATATGACAATTCCCCTTCCCAGATAAATCGTGAAGATCAAGTTAGAACAATATCCGTTTCCGGTAATATTTCAGGAAGAGATTTGAAATCTGTTTCTAGCGATGTAGTTAAGGCTTTAGACACATATATTTTACCTGATAATTACTCATATACAACCGGTGGTCAGCAAAAGGAAATGGTTGATGCCTTTACTAGCCTTGCTTATGCTTTATTGCTTTCCTTAATCCTAGTTTATATGATCCTCGCATCTCAGTTTGAATCCTTGGTTCAACCATTGATAATAATGATTTCAATTCCATTTGCCTTGACCGGAGCATTTATTGGGTTATTTGTTACCGGTACTCCTCTATCTCTTGTAGGTTTCCTAGGAATAATAATGCTAGGTGGTATTGTAGTAAATAATTCCATACTGCTCGTCGATTTCATAAACCAAAATCTTAAGAGTGGTGCCGATTTGAATACCGCAATTGTAAACGCAGGTAGATACAGAATCCGCCCAATTATTATGACTATGTTGACAACAAGTTTAGCTCTAGTTCCTATTGCTTTAGGATTTGGAACTGGTGGTGAAATTCAGGCTGGAATGGGTATCACAGTTATCTTTGGTTTGTTATTTTCAACATTTATCACATTAATTATTGTTCCGGTTATTTATTCATATGTTGAAGGTTTGAAGATTTTGATTAAATCAAGGGGGAGAGTTAGCAATGGAGAAGAAATCTAAAAGAGACCTTATGTTAGAAGCAGCCTTCAAGCTTTTTATCAAACAAGGATACAAAGATACTAAGATTATCGAAATTGCAGATTCAGCAGGAGTTGGGAAAGGAACTGTATACGAATATTTTCCCAGCAAGGAATTTCTATTTTCTCAGGTTTTTAAGGAAAAAATACTTGCCGAATATAAAAAAATCGAAAGTCTCTTATTAGAGAAAGAAACAGCAGAGGAAAAAATAGTAACCTTTGTTCAGTTCGAATATGCTAATTCAAAAAAATTCGGTGACACTCTTCAAATGCTCCCAGAAATGATTATGAATACGTCTGCGCTAAAAAATAAAGGCCTTCAAAATATTTTAAGTCTGCTCTGGGAATATAGATTTAACACAATGCATTCGATTATACTTGAAGGCATAAAAAATAAAGAATTCACAGCCCTTAATTCAGAGATGATGGCTATTTCTGTTATGGGTTCAATAAATTTCTACATCTTATATGAGTTTGATATGATGCCAAAAGATTGGCCTAAAATAGTAGGAAATAGCAACTGGGAGTTTGAAGATTTTATCGAAATTATTTTGTCAGGAATTAGAGAAAAAACAAAATAGCATACTGTATACATTATTCTTTACTAAATATAGCGAATTTTGTGAATATTTAATATTAAGTGTTGTCATAACTTTTTATTGATGTATAATAACTGTGTAATATTTTTATTACTTACTATTTTTTATTTGGAGGTGTTTAAATGTCAAAATTCACGCAAAAGGAAAACGGCGGTCTTTATGAATTAACAGATGCAGCGAGAGCTGAACTAGTTAGCTCAAAATACTACAATGATGACTTAGCCCCAACTTCACTTGCACAAAGAACATGGACTACTTACAACATTGCTTCTCTTTGGATTGGTATGTCAGTATGTCTACCATCCTACACATTGGCATCAGGCCTAATGACAGCTGGTCTATCATTATGGCAGGCTGTATTCAATGTAGCTCTTGGTAACTTATTGGTATTAATACCAATGCAGTTGAACTCACATGCTGGTACTAAATATGGTATCCCATATCCTGTATTTGCAAGAATGACATTTGGACCAAGTGGAGCTCATCTAGCAGCTATGGCGAGAGCAATCGTAGCAGCTGGTTGGTGCGGAATCCAGATTTGGTTCGGTGGCGGCGCACTTCATACAATCGTAGTTATCTTGGTTCCAGCTTTTGGAGCTGTTCCAGGCGCACTTTGGATTACATTCTTTATCTTCTGGGCATCTAATATTTGGATCGGTTATTCCGGTTCAGAAGCTATTAAATTCTTAGAAGCTTGGGGTGCTCCAATACTTGGAGTTCTATGTATCGCATTAATGTTCTGGGCAACTTCAATGGCAACAGCCAGTGGAGCTACTATCGCTCAAATCGTTAACCAACCATCAAATGCTGAATCATTAGCTGCCGGCGGCGGTTTCTGGACAGTATTCCTAATTGGATTGACAGGTAATATTTCTTTCTGGGCTACACTAGCTCTGAACATTCCTGACTTTTCAAGATATGCAAAAACTCAAAGAGCTCAATTCAGAGGTCAATTATATGGACTTCCAACAACAATGGCAGCATTTGCTTTTGTTGGAGCTTATGTAACTTCAGCTACAATCTTCATTTACGGCGCTCCTATCTTCGATCCAGTTGCTGTAATTGCTCAGATTGAAAGCCCAATTGCTGGTTTATTAGGTGCAATTGGTATCATACTTGCAACTTTAACCACAAACATCGCAGCGAACATTGTTGCTCCAGCTAATGGATTAACAAACATCGCTCCAAAGAAAATCACTTACAAACATGGTGTTCTAATCACTGGTATATTCGCAGTAGTTATGCAGCCTTGGCAAATCATGGCATCTGGAGTTAACTTCTTTGGATGGCTTGGTACATACGGAATAATGCTAGGACCTTTGGCTGGTATATACATTGCCGATTACTACATCGTAAAAAAGAGAAATATCGATGTAATGGCTCTTTATCAAGGAGCAGAAGGCAGATATTGGTATCAGAATGGATTTAATGTTAAAGCTATAGCTTCATGGGCTCTTGCTTGCCTACTTCCAGTTATGGGAATGTTCATACCTTCAATGTCAGCATTCTATAACAATGGATATGCAATCAGTTTCTTAGTTGGTATGGGACTATATGTTCTACTAATGAAGAACGAAACTACTTCATTTGTTTCTGATGAACAAGAAGAAGCAATGACTGAAAGATAAGCTTTTACAAATCAAAAACTTATTTAATAATTTAATAGTAGAAGCTTTTGCTCCGCAAAAGCTTCTACTCAATTTAGGGAGGTAAAGCTAATGGATTTGTTAATAAAAAACGGAACCATTGTTACAGGCAGTGAAACTTACAAAGCCGATATAGCAGTTAAAAATGGTATTATTTCCATGATCGCCCAAAGCATTGCTCCGGGAAAAAACACTGAAGTTGTAGATGCTAAGGGAATGCTTGTTTTACCAGGCGCTATAGACGCACATACACATCTTGAAATGCCTTTTGGCGGAACTATATCATCAGATGACTATTTCGCTGGAACTAGAGCAGCTGCTTGCGGTGGTGTTACAACCGTATTTGACTTTGTTCTACAACAAAAGGGTGAAGGACTTGTTGATGCAGTTAAGAGAAGAGATGCCTTGTGCGCTCCAAAAGCTTGCGTTGACTATGCTTTCCATACTGCTATTACTGATTTGAACGATAAAATCATAGAAGAAATGGATGCTTCAGTTAAATTTGGAGTACCTAGTTTTAAAGTATTTATGGTTTATGATTTCGGAGTAACAGATGGAGTTTTCTATAAAGTTCTAAAAAGATCTAAAGAAGTGGGCGCATTAATTGCTGTTCACGCAGAAAATAAAGAAATAATTGCTTCTCTAACTGAAGAATTCCTTGCAGAAGGTAAAACATCAGCATGGTATCATTATATGAGCCGTCCTGAGTTTGTTGAAGGCGAAGCTGACATAAGAGCAATCCAATGGGCTAAAAGCTTAAATGCCCCTCTTTATATAGTGCATCTAGCTAATGCTCAAGGTATGGCTGCGGTTACTCAAGCAAGAGATGAGGGTTATCCTATCTTTGCTGAAACTTGCCCTCACTACCTTAACTTCACTAGCGATGTATATAAAAGAGAAGATGGCAGAAACTTTGTTTGCTCTCCTCCAATTAAAGGCAAAGCAAGTCAAGACGCTCTATGGGCCGGAATCTCCCGTGGCGATATCGCTACAGTAGCAACCGACCACTGCCCTTTCCAATCATATGAAAAGGACTGGGGAATTGACAACTTTACTAAAATTCCTAATGGCTGTATGGGAATTGAAAATCTTTACCCTTATATGCTTAGTGAAGCTAATAAAGGAAGAATCAGTTTCAACAGAGCCGTAGAAGTATGCTCAACTAACGTTGCTAAAATGTTTGGTTTAGGAGACAGAAAAGGATCAATTGCTCCTGGACTAGATGCTGATATAGTAATTTACGATCCAA
>CAYRVM010000028.1:0-12385 GCA_964427575.1 uncultured Oscillospiraceae bacterium
AAGGTTTTCGATAAAACCAAGGTAGGAGTTATAGGCATTGGAAGTAGTGTGGGAGTTAGCTTAATATCAGAATGTCTGGCCAAACAAGGGAGTAAAAATGGATTTTTCCCTTGCGTTATAGAACTTGGTGGAGGAAGCATATACGACGGAATTGGAATCGATAAGAGATTCGATACAAGAGAATATTTTCAATTTTTTAATTCATTAAGTCGTGAAGAAAGCATAAGAAACAAGAAAAACGTAAGTGATGGAGTTAATTGGATTAGCAAAGCTCCTGAAGAAAATCACATTAGACTCTCAAATAATCACATTATGAAATTAGTTAACAATGCAGTTGGGGAATTTATTATCTGCGACTTCTCAAGGATAAGCTTAGAAGAAGATAACTATCTACTAATACAAGAGCTACTTCTTGATATGGATAAAATAATTGTTGTCATAGATCCACTTCCATCAAAACTATTGAGAGGGGCAGAGCAACTAGAACGGATTAGAGAAATATATAGCAAGCCAATTTATGTAATAAACAAATATAACCAAGGAATTAATAAAAATGAGTTGATGAAATTTTTGAAAATACATCGACCAATTTATATTCCTCTTATACCCTTAGAATATATTTATGAGGCCGAATACACATGCAATCTTCCTTACAATTTAGACAAAGTAAAAAAAGATCTCAAACAACCGCTAGAAGAAATCTTAAGTAGAATATTTTAATCGAGGTTTTAAAATAAAGCTTGTAATATATTTGTAACATACGATAATCCAATAAAATGTTCAATTATAGGCGATTTTGGATTATAATTAAACAGTTGAAATAATTCAACAACTTGAATATTAGTGGGGGCTAGCTTAGTGATAGTATTTGAAAATGTTACAAAGTATTACGGAAGTAATATTGGAGTAGAAAATATAAATATAAGTATTGATAAGGGCGATTTCGTTTTCTTAGTTGGCTCAAGCGGTGCTGGGAAGTCCACTATGATAAAGCTTATGCTCAAGGAAATAGATGCTGATAAAGGCAAAATATATATCAATGGAACTTTAGTAACGGGACTTGCAAATAGGGGTATTCCGAGGCTTAGAAGGGGAATAGGAATTGTCTTTCAAGACTTTAGACTCCTTCAAAATAAAACCGTATTTGAAAATGTAGCTTTTGCTATGGAAATTGTAAAGTTCTCGCAAAGGGCAATAAAGAGACAGGTACCACAAGTTTTAAGCCTTGTTGGAATCAGTTCAAAGGCCGATAAATACCCTAGAGAACTCTCAGTTGGAGAACAACAGAGGGTTGCGATCGCGCGAGCAATTGTAAATAACCCTGAAGTTTTAATTACGGATGAACCTACAGGAAACCTAGACCCAGAGACTTCGTGGGAAATTATGAAGCTCCTTACTCAAATCAACGTTCGTGGGACCACGGTTGTTATGGTTACACATGCGCGAGATATTGTAAACAGAATGGGTAAAAGAGTTATAGCCATTGAAGATGGCAAAATAGTTAGAGACGATGCGGAAGGGGTGTATGGATATAATGATTAGAAATATTGCATATGCCATCAAACAAGCCGTTATACAAATTGTAAGAAATAAAGCTATGAGTTTCGCATCGCTTTTTTCAATAACAGCTATGCTACTTATCCTAGGTCTGTTTTTTGTTGTGGCAGTAAATGTTAATTTGATATCTGAAAACGCTAAAAAGCAATTTGACACAATACAAATATATCTATTGGATACTACTGAATGGCCCCCAATAGCTGATATGATTCAAGATCTCACCAATATGCCAGAAGTGCAAACGGCGGACTTCGTTAATAAGGAGCAAGCTCTTCAGGAGCTTAAGGCAAGATGGGGAGATAATGGATATCTATTAGAAGGACTAGAAACAAATCCTCTTCCAAACTCCATTAGGATTAAGGTTAATAAGCTTGAGGATGCAGAAAAAGTAGTCGCTGTGGCAAAAACATTCCAAGGAATTGAGGATATTAAATATTATCAAACAACTATAGATAAATTAATTAGCGTAACAAACTTTATTAAAGTTTCAGCCTTAATCATGATAATATTCTTAATAATAGTGTCAGTGGTTGTAGTTTCAAATACAATTAAATTAACCGTTCTAGCAAGGGAAAAAGAAATTAGCATTATGAAATATGTTGGCGCTACCAATTGGTTTATTAGAGGACCATTCCTAACTGAGGGTATAATAATGGGGCTTCTATCCGCGGGCATAGCTGCGCTAAGCGTGGGATTTATATATTCAAAAATTGTAGAAAAACTTTCTCAGCAAGCTGCAGTTTTGCTTTCATCAGGAATGGTATCACAGGGATTTCTAATATCTAACCTTGTATTTATTTTCATTCCTCTTGGAGTAAGCATCGGAGCTATTGGAAGTATGTTATCAATGAGAAGATTCCTTGATACTTGATGGAGAGTAGTTTATGAAAAAGCTAATATCAATTATATTAATTTTAGGACTATTGCTATGTAGTATTCAGCTTCAGTCTGTTTATGCTGTGGGCGAACAGGATAAACTTGGAGAAGTGAATGACAAGCTTAGCGACGCACAAAAGCTTCTTATTCATGGGAAAGCAGTTGAGAAAAGTTTAAGTACGCAAATTAAAACGTTGGACAAACAAATTCAATCTAAAGAAAATGAAATAGATAAACTTGAAAATAACATGAATAAAACAAGTGTTAAAATTAGTGATGCTCAAGCTGACTTGGATGAAACTCTAAAAAGCATGGGGGCACAAAGTGATAGCTTGAACAGTAGACTTAGAGCGATGTATAAAAATGGCGATGTAGGTCTATTGGAAATCATTTTGGGGTCACAAAGCATTTCTGATTTTATGACCAATATGGACATGGTGCAAAAGATATTAGATAACGATGTTGAAATACTTAAATCAATAAAAGAAAAATATGCTAAAATCGCAGAAAAGAAAAGAACTTTGCTTTCATTACAAAACGAATTGACATATCAAAGAAATATACAAGCTGAAAACAAGATACAGTTAGAAGGAAACATAAGTAAAGTTGCTTCCTTAAGGTCACAAGTTGCTAAAGATAATAAAGAACTAGAAAAGCAGATTGATGAATTAAATAAGCAGGCGAACGAATTAATCGCCAAGATTAGAGCATTGCAGGGAGATCAGGCATATTATGGCGGCAAGCTAGGTTGGCCTTCGCCAGGTTATGTTAGGATAACATCGGCTTTTGGTTATAGAATTCATCCAATATTAAAAATCTACAAACTTCATACAGGCATAGATGTGGCGGTTCCTTCCAAGAGTAACATTGTAGCTGCAAATGGAGGAATAGTAATTAGCGCATCGTATTATGGAAGTTATGGGAATATGGTAATGATAGATCACGGTGGCGGAATTGTTACTTTGTATGCTCACAATACCAGCTTTAAAGTCTCCAAAGGAGATACCGTTACCAAAGGTCAAGTTATTGCATTATCGGGTAGTACAGGTAATTCAACTGGACCACATCTCCATTTCGAAGTAAGAAATAATGGTAAATATGAAGACCCAATGAAATGGTTGAAATAATTATGAATAAAATTGACATAAAACTTGATGCATCCGCAATCATTAAAGAAATTCTTCTCAAGAGAGGAATTTCTTCTGATGAAGAAACATCGGAATTCCTTTCAGACAAGCCAAAACTTACTTATGATCCATTCTTATTAAAGGACATGGATAAGTCAGTAGATGCAATTCTTTTGGCTATTCAGCTTAAAAAAAATATTTGTATTTATGGTGATTATGATTCAGACGGTGTTACAGCGATCTGTCTTTTATATGAATTTTTAGGGACCCTAACTGATAAGATCTCTTATTATATTCCTTCGCGTTTTGACGAGGGTTATGGGCTGAATATCGCTGCGATAAAAAAACTAGCGCTAAAAGGTTGTGAGCTTCTTTTAACTGTTGACTGTGGAAGTATTTCATATGAAGAAGTAGAATTTGGGAAAAAGTTAGGTTTGGAAATAATAGTTACAGACCATCACAATATAAATAGTAAGCCAGCCGATTGCCTGCTTATTAATCCGAAACAGGAAGCATGCAATTATCCGTTTAAAGATTTAAGCGGGTGTGGTGTTGCATTCAAGCTAGCGCAAGGCATACAAAGAAAGCTAAACCTTGAGAAAAGCTCAGTTAACAGCTTGTTGGATCTAGTAGCTATTGCAACTATAGGAGATATAGTTCCATTGGTTGAGGAGAACCGCACGCTAGTTAAGTATGGGATATCAAGTATTAATGAAGGTAAGAGAAAAGGGCTAAGACATTTAGCTGAAGCATGTAATATAAGTGAAGATAGAATTAAATCTGAACAAATAGCCTTCTCAATAGTCCCTCATATCAATGCGGCAGGACGAATGCACTTTGCTGAAACTGCAGTAAGACTTTTAATAAGCGATGGAGAAAATGATATAATTGAGCAATCAGATAAGTTGTTGAATTATAATATTGACAGAAAAAAAATCCAAGAAGATATATACGTTAAGTGTATTGAAATATTAAAATTAAAGGGTGAAATCCCAAAATTCATTGTTGTTAATTCAGGGGATTCACATGAGGGAATTCTGGGCATAGTTGCAGGAAAAATAAAGGAAAGATACAAAAGACCAACAATAATTGTTTGTAATACAGCTGAAAAGGGAGTACTTAAAGGGACCGGAAGAGGAACTGAGGGAGTCGACCTATATAGAATGCTTGATGAGAATCAAGATTTAATAATTAAGTACGGTGGTCATAAGGGAGCCTGTGGATTCTTGATTGAAGAATCTAACCTAGAAAGGCTTAGCGAAAATTTAAACAATGCTATGATTATTTTAGACCAAGAAAATATTAATTCACTTGATAATGAACGTGAATATGATTATGATATAACATTAGAAAGTATAGATTTTAATTTGTTAAATATGCTTGAAAAACTTGAGCCTTATGGCTATAAAAATGAAAAGCCGATATTTTTAATAAAAAATGTAAGAATAAAATCAATAAATTTTATGGGAACTAAAGCTCAACATGCAAGGTTCTTCGTTACAGATGGAAAATTTACACTAGAATGTCTCTTGTTTAACTTTTCAGAGAAGGATAAAAGCCTACTTATTGAGGGTCAGAACATTCAACTAATTGGTTATTTGGATATTAACTGTTGGAATGGAAATAAGAAAATTCAATTTATGGCAAAGGAAATAAAGCCTAATAATTAATTATATGAAAGGTAATTGAGACATGTTAATGATGAAAAAAAGAAGCTTAATAATACTAATCGTAGTTATAATGATAGCTTCAGCAATAGGAACAGGCATATTAATTTTATCAGTTGGTGTTGGCACGGGGAATTTGGTGGTGCTCAACAAGGCCGAGTATTCAAAGTATACAACTATTATGGATGAATATTCTGAGCTGTTCGACTTAGAGAAATTTGTAAATGAAAATTATTACATACCAGTCGACGAGGCCGCTATTAGAGAAGGAACCTATCAAGGAGTTTTCCTTGGATTAGGCGATCCTTACTCTTCGTATTTAAATAAAAAAGAGTACGAGGATTTATTGGATACAACAGCTGGAGAATTTCAAGGTATCGGAGTTACTATAGCTCCAGATGAAAGCGGATTCATCAATGTAATCTCACCAATTGAAGATACACCAGCGGCACGTGCTGGAATTATGCCTTCAGATAAAATAGTAAAGGTCGATGATAAAGAGTATACTGCGAAAACAATAAATGAAGCTGTAACAGCGATGCGGGGAGTACCAGGTACCAAGGTAAAAATTGACGTCTTAAGAGATGGAGCAATATTAAAGTTCGATTTGATTAGGTCAAATATTGTGCTTAAATCGGTTAAGTCTGAAATGTTAGAAAACAATATTGGATATATTAGGATAACGACATTTGATGAAAAAACGTTAGGGGAATTCAAAAATCATCTTAAAGACTTAGAGTCGAAACAGTTAAAGGGACTAGTTATAGATTTAAGGGATAATCCAGGTGGATTAGTGGATTCATGCGTTTCAATTACTGATATGCTTTTGGGCTCAGGCGTGATTACATATACTGAAGATCGCAATAAAGTTAGGGAGTATTATAAGTCAGACGCGGCTAAAGTCGATGTGCCATATGTTGTACTTATAAATAAAGGATCAGCAAGTGCATCTGAAATAATGGCTGGAGCGATAAAGGATAACAAGGGTGGAACATTAATTGGAGAAACAACCTTTGGAAAAGGAATTATACAAAGAATATTCTCGTATGGAAACGATGGCGGTGGTGTAAAACTAACTGTAATGCAGTATTTTTCACCGAATGGCAGTATAATACATAAAGTTGGAGTAAAACCGGATGTAGAGGTAGTTGTCAAGGACGATGCATATGTTAATGGAGATCTTCCAAGAGAAAACGATACGCAACTTCAAAAGGGAATAGAAATCCTAAATAAATAGTTAATAGCAAATAAATAATCCCCATAGTCAAAAGTGAAATCACTTAAAGGCTATGGGGATTTTTTATAAAAATAATAGATCTTTATAATTTATTTAGAGAGAGTTTTCCTAATATACTTAAAAGCCACAAGTAATTCATGAAATAGAACTGGGGTTAACGAAAGTAGCAACACTATTCCCCAATCGCCTAAATTAAGCTCTACTGTTCCAAAAGCCTCAGTAAGGAAGCCAATCTCAGTAACACAAACCTGGAGGAAAAGACCTAAGCATAAGGCAACTAGCATCATTTTATTCGCCAGATGATTAAACCTAAAGATAGATACATTCAAGTTTCTCATTCCGATAGCGTGGAAGAGTTGAGAAACTGCTAAAACTGAAAATGCAAATGTTTGGGATTTTGTATAGACATCAATATCACCTAAAGCTAATTTAATTGAGTCAAAGGTGATTTCTTTTCCAGTTGACAGTAAGACATCAATTGGCACATAAATGTAGGCTGACAAGGTTGTAATGCCTATCACAAGACCAAAGAATAGAGTTACTGCAAGTCCTCCCCTAGCAAACAAACTTTCTTTCGGGTTTCTAGGTGGACCATTCATAATATTCTTATCACCCGGGTCAACACCAAGCGATAGCCCTGGAAGAGAATCTGTAACGAGATTAACCCATAAAATATGTGTTGCTTTCAATGGTGAAGCAAAACCTAAAGCAATTGCCACAAACATTGTAATTATTTCTCCAAAATTTGAAGACAACAAGAAAAGAACGGATTTCCTAATATTATTATAAATATTCCTTCCTTCTTCAACGGCTTTCTGAATCGTAGCAAAATTATCATCGGTTAGGACCATATCGGCGGCGCCCTTTGTTACATCAGTGCCCGTAATACCCATAGCTACACCAATGTCGGCAGCTTTTAGTGATGGCGCATCATTAACTCCATCTCCAGTCATCGATACAATATGCCCATGAGATCTAAAAGCTTTAACTATCATTACTTTATGTTCGGGAGAAACCCTAGCAAATACTCTTAAATCTTCTACAACTTTATTCAAATCTTCTTGGGTCATTTTATTTAAATCATCTCCAGCTATACATTGAGATTCATCTGAAGCGATTCCTAATTCTTTTGCAATAGCAAAGGCAGTGTCCTTGTGGTCACCGGTTATCATAATCGTTTTAATTGAAGCCTTATTAAATATTTCAACAGCAGCTTTTGCTTCAGGTCTCGGTGGATCAATCATGCCTACCAAACCTGCAAAGATTAACTCATCCTCAATGCCATCGGAATTATCGTTTTTAATAGCTAGCGCTAAAACCCTAAGAGCATTGGAAGCCATCTCCTTTGCAGCCTTATTTATGTTTTCAAGATCTTTTTCATTAATGCGGCTTACATTTCCATTTATAATAATATGTGAACATTTCTTTAATATTTGATCCGTTGCTCCTTTAGTAAAACTAATAATATCATTAGAATCTTTGCTCTTATGAACTGTCGTCATCATCTTACGGTTGGAATCAAATGGTTTTTCATTTATTCTAGGAAAATCTTTCATAAGAGATTCTTTAGTGATCCCTAATTTAATTATTAAGTCAATGAAAGCCAATTCGGTTGGATCCCCAATTCGATTGCCACCACTTATCAAGGCATCCGTGCAAAGCGTAAAACCATCAATAAAAAGTTTGGATTTTATATAATCTAATTTATCTATATCTAATAATTCTTCATTGAAATAAGATTTTGTTATTGTCATTTTATTTTGAGTTAGTGTACCAGTTTTATCAGAACAAACAACGCTTACTGAACCTAAAGTTTCAACTGCAGGTAATTTCCTCACGATAGTATTTACCTTTACCATTCTTTGAACTCCCATTGCAAGAACGATAGTAACTACAGCGGGCAAGCCTTCAGGAATAGCGGCAACGGCAAGAGAAATAGCTGTCAGTAGCATTTCAGATACATTCCTCCCCTGGAAGATTGCTAAACCAAATAAAGCAACGCACAGCAGCACAGCAACAATTCCCAAGAGACCACCAAGATCACTGAGTCTCTTTTGAAGAGGAGTTAATTCTTCAACACTATCATTTATCATTTTGGCTATCTTGCCAATTTCTGTATCCATTCCAACGAAAGATACAACACCTTCGCCCCTTCCATAGGTAACATGAGTTGAGAGGTAAGCCATATTGATTCGATCTCCTAAATTGGAATTAGGACCCGAAATATACAGAGCATCTTTTATTACCGGCACAGACTCTCCGGTTAATGCGGATTCTTCAATTTGGAGATTTATACTAGAAATAAGCCTAAGATCCGCAGGTATAATACGACCGGCTTCTAGAATTACAATATCTCCCACGACTAATTCAGCCGCTGGAATCTCTATTAAATTTCCATTACGCCTTACTAAGGCTGTAGGGCTGGATAGTTTTTTCAAAGCTTCAAGAGATTTTTCAGCTTTTGATTCTTGAATCATTCCAATGGTCGCATTTAGTAAAATGACTGCTAAAATGATTAAGGAATCACTAAATTCCCTTAAAAAACTAGAAATCGCAACGGCCACGAATAAGATGTAAATCATAGGGTCTCTTAATTGAGAAATAAACATTTGAAGCTTTGTTTTTGGCTTTTTTTCTTCGAATGAGTTTGCTCCATTCTTTTCCAATCTTAATTTTGCTTCTTCATCAGAAAGCCCTTTATATTCATCAACATTTAATGAATATAAGACCTCTGAAATCGGCTTTTGTTCAAACATTTTTTACCCCCTAAACACATTATTAGAATGAAATTATATAAAATTTAATTTCATAATTAGTCTTTTAATATTAATTCAGAAAAATTGCCTTGTCAATACAATAAGACAGTATTATAATACCACTGTAAAGCGCTAAAGCACAATATGGAGGTTTTTTATGAGTTATGATTCAAAATTCAAGTGCAAAGAAACAGACGAACTATTCAAGGCAATATTACTGCTAGAAAGTGAAGAGGAATGTTATAGATTTTTTGAAGATATCTGCACAGTAAAAGAGGTACATGCATTGGCGCAACGTTTAGAGGTTGCAAAATTGCTAAATTCTCATAAAACATACCATGAAATTGAGGAAATCACTAAGGCAAGCACAGCAACAATTAGTCGTATTAATAGATCACTAGTTTATGGTGCAGATGGTTATAAGCTTATGATTGAAAAAATTAAGGCTAGAGAAAAATAATGCAAGTCGAATAATGCTATCAATTTGGTAAATTAAATGCTTGGAATTTAAGCCAAATGAAAGTAAAATACATGTATGATTCTTTATACATTTCAAACAGAAGATATATTTAATGGCGAAAATAAAAAGGAGCTTCTTAATCGAAGTCTCCTTGATTATTGTGTTAACAAAAATATTGCTATTCCAGAAAACGGATTTGATATAATCAAAACTAGCAATGGGAAACCAGAGATAGCAAATATGAACGGTATTCATTTTTCAATTAGCCACACAAAAGACTTATTTATATGTGGCATTCAAGATACAAACTTAGGAATTGATGTTGAAGATATTTCGCTTAAGGAATCTCTAAATTTAAAGCATGCCGGGGAGAAGTATATTTCTGAAAGATATATTGCGATAGCAAAGCGTTTTTATTCAAAAGAAGAGAATGAATATTTAGAAGGTAATGGCTTTCAAAGTTTTTTTCGGATATGGGTTCGAAAAGAAGCTTTCATTAAAGCCAAAGGTACTGGAATATCAGAAGGATTAAATAAGTTCTCTGTGATTAAAAATGGCGAATTTATTCAAACAATAGAAGACATGCATTTAGAAGAATTGCATTTCGGTAAATATATCGGTTTTAATAAAGATCAATTGCTTGGGGCTTATTGCTCAAGAAAATTGCTTGTTTTGGAAAAGCACGTTAATCTTAACAAATAAGGAGAACTATATGAAGGTTTATCTAGTATCAATATTGTTCACAGTCTTAGTTGGATTTTCATTTATATTTGCAAAAATGGGTGTTTCTGAAAGTAGCCCCCTTATTTTAGCGACATATAGATTTAATATTGCTGCACTAACTATACTAATTGCTATTGCCATTGGCCTAGTGAAAATAAACTTAAAAGGAAAGAATATAAAAAAGGTTATTTCAGTGGCCATATACTATGGAGGTTTTATAGTATTACAGGCAATTGGGTTCCTTTATGCAACTTCAATCGAATCAGGTATAATATTCGCTACAATTCCAATTATTACTATGATAATTGCATCTTTTATGTTAAAAGAATATACAAATATAATTCAAAAGATATTTGTAGTAATGTCAGTGTCTGGAGTTGTTACAATGATTGTAATGACAGCAAATAATACCTCAGGTGATGGGACAACAAATCTTATAGGAGTTCTGATTATATTGTTATCTAGTGTTTCTTTGTCAATTTCCAACATTATAACTAGGAAAATACGAGCCGAATTCACACCGTAGGAAATTAGCTTCATGATTGTCACAATTTGCTTTGTATTATTAAACATTATTTTTATAGGAGTAAGCATTAAAAATGGAACGTTAATAAATTATTTTGACCCACTATTCAACAAGAAATTCTTGATTGCGGCGATTTATCTTGGTGTAACATGTACATTCCTCACATCGCTACTAATAAGCTATATGCTAGCTCATATGGAGGCATATAAGGCTACCTTGTTTGGCAACGTTTCAACAGCAATTGCAATAATAGCTGGAGTCTTCATAGCAAAGGAACCTTTTTTCACATATCATTTTATTGGTACAAGTTTAATCATAGTAGGGGTAATTGGAACGACGCTCTATAGCAAGAAGAAAACAAAAGAAAGCGTTAGGGGTATTGAGTAAAGGAGATAAAACATGAAAGAAGAATTAATTAATAAAGATATAGCCCCTATTAATGATATTAAGCGAATTAATATGGGAAAAGAAGCAGCACTCAAGTTATTACGGAATAAGGACAAGACAGTTTCGGAAATCACAAAAGATTTAAAGAAAAAGACATTTAGCGATGAAGAAATCGAGGCAGTAATTTTAATACTCGTAGAATATGACTTGCTAGATGATCAAAGATATTGCGAAAGGTTCATTGAAGAAGGTAAAAACAAGAAAAAAGGCAAAAATAAAATCAAATACGAACTTCTTGATAAAGGTATAGAAAAAGAAATGGTGCTTTCTAAACTTGAAGAAGGGTATACATATGACGAAGAGGAAGAGAACGCTATAGAAACATTAGACAAAATATTTTCAGGGAAAGTCTTAGATAGGAAAGTACTCGAAAAAGGATATGGTAAATTACGATATCAAAGTTTCAAAGATGACATAATTAGGTCAGCTATTAAAAAATATAAAATGGATCAAGAAGAGGAAAATGATATATAGAACTATGGATTTTCAATGCGCTTGACAATTTTAGCTTACTTGAGTAAAATATCTTTGTGGCAAAGGCCACGAACAGATAAGAAACATATCTGGAATAATAAAAGAATATGAAAAAGCTATGATAGGAAAAGTAGCAGGTACGAAACCAAAAGAGAGGAACCGGCTGGTGTGAGGTTCTTGGTGGACGTTTGTGAAAATCACCCTGGAGCTGGTTTGCTGAACTAGAGTAAGCAATCACGGATTTACACGTTAAGTATATTGAGATGCATAAATTAATCAAAAATAGGATTATTTATGTAATTAGGGTGGTACCACGAAAATCATCGTCCCTAAGCTGATGCTTAGGGATTTTTTATTGCATATAGAAAGGAAGAGAATAATGTTTAAAAATTTATCAGACAAACCAATTGCAGAACTTCAAAACGAGCAATCCGACCTTTGGGATAGCGAGAAACTGCTTGAAAAATGTGTTACAACAAGGGAGGGTATGCCCCCATTTATATTCTATGAAGGGCCTCCGACTGCGAATGGCAAG